>NZ_CP075385.1 GCF_023035875.1 Borrelia puertoricensis | reverse complement strand
TTCTAATCCCCTATTATTTATTGTGTTTTATTACTAATCATAATAACTCAATAAATATTAAAAAGTAAACTTTTATTGTGATAAAAATGTTTTTTTGTATAATTTAACAAAAAAATATATCAAAAATTTTGACAAAAACAATTTTTTGCTATATTATTTTTTTTATAAAACACAATAGATAAGGAGTTTAAATATGATAAATGTAACAAAAATAAATAATTCAGGATTAGAGGAAAGGATGCAACAATTTGATTTGTACGGACAAATGGTGTTTAAGGGTTTTGAATCTTTTGCATATCAAAGTCAAGAAAATCTTAAAGGTAAACAAAAACAGTTAAGTAAAATAAGTAGAGTTGGACATAAATTACCAAAAATTGGTAAGAATGAGTGTTTTAAGTTTAATAGTAAGGTTGACTTTAGTGTGCAAAGAGAATCGTTAAAGCGTATGGGAGCTAGTGAAGTTGGAAGCATGTTTATTGGAGCTGATTCTTTAGAGAAATTAATGCGAGAGCGAATACTTAAAGCTATAGGAAGAGAAATACCATTTGAAGATAATTTGAGCATGAGAAAGGGAAAGATATTAGAATCTTTAGGATTTGATGAATTTGTTCGTATGAACGTGGATAATATTGAGGTGTTACATAAAAACAAATATGCAAATGGTGTTGACAAATATAATTACTTTAAAAAAGTTGAGGGCTGTGAGACATTAGTTGGTTCAACAATTGATGGATGGTTTGTAAATAACTCGGGAGAAGCCGAGTTACTTGAGATCAAAATTAGTGATAATTTTTACTTAAAAAGTGCAGCTATTGAATACAACAAGAATGGTAATTTTTTAGAAGATAAATATTTCTTCAAGTATTATGTTCAAGTACAAATGCAGCTACTCTGTACAGGTTTAGATAAGGGAAATTTATTTTTTATCATAGGTGGAGAAGCAATAAACTGTGTAATTGATAAGAGTGATGATTTTATTAGTTATATAATGACTGAAGTTTCAAGATTAGAGGGAGAAGTTAGTAGTATTGCCCAGTCTTTAAAATCAAGTAGTGATATTGATATTAAAAATATTGATTTAGATGAGCTTAGTGATATTATCAGGGATTTTTTGAGAAATAATTTTTTATATGAAGAGCTATGTGATGTAGATTTCAAGCTTGAATTTTTAGAATTTGTAAAATCAAGTCAACTTGAGATTGATGAAGACGAAATTTTGGATTTAAGTAGACGTTTAGATGAGATTAATGCATTGCAATCTGAAATTGACAAAGTAGAAGAGGAGACTAAAAAGGCTCAGGCGTTAGAGTTGGCTAGGGTAACCAAACCTATTAAAGATAAACTTAAATTTCAAATAGAGGATCTTTATCGTAAATTTTCTTTAAATGAACATATAAATTATAACTTTGATGGGAATAGGTTCTCTTTAGATATGAGTAAGAGAGCTATTAAGGATAGGTTTAAGTTTTTAAGCTGTGTTATAGACTTTACTTTTAGTAGTAATTCAAATGAATGGTCTACACCTATTTTAAAAGCTGTTTAAGGGTACCTTTATGAGATTTATGTTTATAGCTTTATTTTTAGTAATTACTTACAAGATTTTAAGATTTTTATGTAAGTTTGGTGTGAGAAGTATAAAGAATCTCATTCAAGCTTATTATGCAAGACGAGAATTTTTAGAAAATCTTGAGAGACTTGATTGTGATTTAAGACGTATGGAACTTTTAAGTAGGATTCATGATAAGGAGAGTTCTGGTGTTTGATATTAACTTGTTAAGTATGTCTGGTCGTTTAACAAGAAACTGTGAGGTTATTTATACTAGTAATAGTTTTCCTATATTAAAATTTACACTAGCTAATAATAGAGGTGTAAAGAAGAATAACTGTGTGACAAGACAGGCTCAATTTTTTGACTGTGTGATTTTTGGAGCTAGAGCTGAGAGTCTTGCTGCTTTACTTAAACGAGGGGTTCAAGTTGTACTTAGTGGAGCCCTATCTTATTCAAGTTGGAATGATAAGCGTACAGGTGAGGGTAAGAGTAAATACAGTATTTTGGTAAATGATATTTGCGTTTTAAACTCATCAATTAAAACACAAGATATTAATGAGAATAAGCTTGAAGATAAGTTTTATGAAGATATTCCTTTTTAATATCTATATTTAACTTAAGGGAAGTAGGGGTTGTAGTTTTAAAAATAAAGATTGTAAGTGAGATTATATATGAAAATAACACAAAATAATCCAAATTTAGTCTCAGAAGTACGTCAGTGGGGATGTTACTTTTTATCTCTTCATTATTACGTATCAGTTTTTAAAAAGTTGCAGTTTAGTGTTCTTGATATAAATAGGAATTATCATAACTTTGTTAAGTCAGGGTGTATGAGAAGTAATTGTTATATTCTAAATCCATGCGCTGTACTAAGACGGTTTGATATCAGTGCAAGTGTTAGGTGGGAGAGCCCTGCTTACAGATGTTTAGATGGAGAATTTGAGATAAGTGAAGTTAAAATAAAAAATACACCAGGATATCATTTTATAGCAACTAATTTGTCATCTGTGCTTTATGATTCACTGACACTTAAAGAGCGTGGCGTTGAATATGAGATTACATCAAGGAGAATATTTAAGAAATATTGAAACTACTAAGTAGAGAAGGAAGTAAGTACCGCTATAGTGCTGATATTATAAGTCTTTTTCCTAAGCATACTCAGTATATTGAAGGATTTTTTGGTACAGGAGCAGTATTTTTTGCAAAACCATTAGCCCATTATAATATACTCAATGATAATTCTAAATTTATATATAAGTTTTTCTATATCTTAAAGCAAGACCCTGAGTTGCTCTACAATCGTGTAAGAGATGCGATTATTTATGACAGCATAATTGATGAGAACAGAGACAAAATTGAGTACATGGTGCTTAGATGTTTATATTCACTTTATGGTTCATCTAGTTCAACTATGAAGTTGGATCGAAGTAATGCTAAGAGATTGTTTTTAGAAAACCTTCAGACATATAAGTCTAGATTTAAAGAGATGCTTGATAATGCAATATTTACATCACGTGATATATTTAAATTTTTAGCTGCACTACCTAATCGAGACAAGGTAAGCTCAACATTTGTATATCTTGACCCTCCATATTCAATTTCTCATGGGAATCTTGCTGATAATCGTGGATGGAATTTAGATTCTCTAGAGAGACTTATTATAGAGCTTAAGAGATATAACTGGCAGTTTGCAGTAAGTGAATTTGATGATTTAAGAGTAGTTAAGCTTTTCTTAAAGCATAATCTTTTCATAAACTATGTAGCACGCTCAACTGGTATAGCAAGTATTTTCAAGCAAACTAAACATGAGCTACTAGCTACTTCATACAAAACTAATAGGTCAAGTATGGATTTAAAGAGTATTCGTTATGTTCAAAAGGAAATGTTTAAAATGCAAGCGTAAAGAGAAAGGACTCTAGAAAAGTTTAGAGTCCCTGTTCTCTTTTCATAATGAAATTTTGGTTTAAAGAATATATATATTATAAACTATAATTTTATCAAAAACAAAGGATTAACAAATATTTTTTTTGTAAAATAAATACCTAAATGTCAAATTAGGTATTTACTGGTGCTTGGTAAAAATCTTGAAGTGGGGGGAGTAGTCCTTAAAAATATTAGCAAAATTTAAAAGTTATTTCAAGCTAGTTTTGATATCTCTGTAAGCCTGTATTTTACTTGCACTTGAGAGACCATAAACATTATCAATCTCAGAAGTAGATGAATATTTCATAAGTTCTTTAATTTCAAATGAATTATATCCTCTAGACTTTAGTGATGCTATAAATATATTACGAAGTATATGCAAAGATTTGCGATGTTTAAATCCTCCCTTAATGAGTAATTCCTTAAACCTAGTTGCGATCTCACTTATGTTAATTTTATTGTCACGAAATTTAAGTTTACTTTTTTGAAATAGATATGTACGTCTTGTGTCTTTTCCTTTAGATAAAAAGTAGTTTTGATGGGCTTGCATTATAGATTTAAATTCAGATTTACTAATGACTACTTCTCTAATACAGATATTGCTACGCTTTTTAGCTACATTAACGCGAATAGAATAAAATACTTCACCATTACTACACGTCTCTTTATATATGTCAGTAAGTTTTACATTTTGCATCTCAACACCCCTACAACCAGTAATTGAGAGTAAGTGTACAAACCATCCTGAAATGGGGTCTAGACTTTTAAGTCTCTCTATAGAGCGTTTTACAAGTCTAATTGTCTTGTCATTTAGATAAAATCTTAAAGGTGGGGATAATTTTTTAGTATGTCTAGTTTTGCTTTGACTTTTAAGTAGAGTTAATTCTTCACTTAAGCGTTCATTTTGCATTTCTAATTCTTTAATTTTTAAGTTAAGACTGCAGTTAATTAAATGTTTCCCTTTCATGTAATTTCAAAGTTAACTAAACACATTAAAAATAGATAAAATTAGTTATAAAAATATTAGCAAATACTTATGCGTAGAGTCAATTTTTAAAGGTCTCCATTGTATATAAAATATGGTGTGTAGAATGCTTGTAATTTAGAGAAAAGTTGTTTTTAAGGTGATTAGCAATAAATAATCTACATACTTCTTGCTATCTTTAACAAATACTTATAATTTTACTTTCTATATCCTTTATTTGCCTACTCAGTATCTTTCAACTTTGCAATGATGGGTTTTTTAGTATAAAATTTAAATTCTCTATCTCTGTTAACTTAAAGTTTACTTTTATAGTTACTCTTACCATTTTTATAACGAGTTTAATTTATTCTCTCTTACACTTATTTATCTAGAATTTTGTTGTCTTATTTTCTTAAATCTTTCTTTTTTAAATCTATCTTATCTTAACTTCCTTATTATTAGAGTTTTATTTAACCACCTGCTCCACAGGTGCTTGTTGCTTGAGTTTTAAAACCATTGAGCGTACTTTCATCCATTTTGCTAAAGTATCCTTGTACAACGGTTTTAAAAGTGCTTTTACCTTCATCATTTCCATTACATTTTTCAAGTTCAGTCTTTATATGTTCAAGTGCTTCCTTTATTTTAGATTCATCATGATTTAAAAATTTGTTAAAAAGGTCATCATTACCCAAAGCTTGTTTTAAAAAATCTAGATTTGTTTTTTGAGTTTCATTTAGCTTTTCTCTTAATGCGTCCTCAGGTGTTTTTTGTACTTCTTCTTGTTCTTCGAAGTTTCTTTTAACTCTACTCTTAGGTGTAGCATTTCCATGCTCATATTCACAACTACTAATTAGTAATAATAAAATCAAAATAAAATTAATTTTATTCATATAAATCCCCTTATCTTTTTTGATTTAAAAATATATCTCTATTTATCTTCTTAATGTACATGTACGTATAAGTATTAATTGTTTTTGTAAAATTTATTGTTTTGTTATAAATTTTATGTTAAATATATTTTTGTTAACCTATTAGTTAACTTATATTAAAAGGTATGAGTAGGATAAAGAAATCGTTTGATGATTATGTTGTGTATTTTAGAGAAGGGAAGCTTAATAACACTGGTATAGCAAAAGAGCTTGGAGTTAGTCGTGTTAATGTAGGAAAGATGAGACGCAAATGGGAAGAGATTAAGGATGACCCTGAGTATATTAATGGTGCTGCTAAGCTTACTATTTGTGAAGATACTTTAAATAATATCTTATTTCATGCATCACAAAGTACAGCCCAGGCGCGTGATCTTAAAAGTCAGTTTAGTATGGCTAAAAGTATGTTGGGACTAGAATTTATAAATTCATTTAGTCGTTATTTAGAGTTAGAACTTAAAACTCATAATTACAAAATAGAAGAACTCGAGTCTCAAATTAGCAATCTTTACAAGAAGACTTTAAGTAAAAAAGTTGCACATTCAGAAGAAGAGAGTCGTGAGCTTGAAGAGTTAAAACTTAAACTCGATGAGCTTAAAAGGGAGAGAGAACTTAAGAAAATGTCACTATGTTACAAGACAATGCTAAAGCTTAAAGCTACTGATACAGATGTGCGCTCTAAATTACAAATTTAAAGGATATGGTAATGGATATATATAAGCTGCCTATATTTAAAGAAATGCAGCGAGAGTACAAGCGTGATTTTGGTATTGATATAATGGATTTTATTAAGCCTAAAGCATTGGAGGTTGATTTTAAAGGGTTTGAAAGTAAATATTTAACTTCAAAACAACTTAAAGTAGTACGTAATATCGAGAAGAATAAACAAAGTAAAATTATCCTCTCAGGTGGGATTGCTAGCGGTAAAACATTTCTAGCATGTTATCTATTCTTAAAAATACTGCTTACAAATAGGAATGTGTATAAAAGAAATACTAATAATTTTATAATAGGAAATTCCCAAAAATCATTAGAGGTTAATGTTATGGGTGAGTTAGGAGATATTGCTAGTATGCTTAAAATACCCTTTAGGCCAAAATTTTCTAATACATCATATTTTGAAATAGACTCACTAAGAGTTAATTTGTATGGAGGTGATAGGGCAAGTGATTTTGAGCGGTTTAGAGGCTCTAATTCAGCGCTTATTTACGTTAATGAAGCAACTACACTGCATAAAGAAACATTAATAGAATGTTTAAAAAGGCTTAGAGTAGGAATGCAGGCAATTATATTTGATACCAATCCAGATAGTCCTGAACATTTCTTTAAGCTTGATTATATTGATAATACAAAAATTTACTCTACATATAACTTTACAACATATGATAATGAATTAATTTCTCGGGATTTTATTAAAACCCAAGAAGAGATTTACAAGGACATTCCAACATATAAGGCAAGGGTTCTACTTGGAGAATGGGTCCCGTCCTGTGATGCGATATTTACTAATGTTAATCTTACAAGTAAGCATGAATTTATATCCCCAATAGCATATTTAGATCCTGCATATAGTATAGGAGGAGATAATACAGCCCTTTGTGTTTTGGAGCGAGTAGATCAAAGTTATTATGCATTTATTTTTCAAGAAAAGTTACCAGTAGGTGATCCTAAAATGTTAAATACAATTAAAACTATACTTACAAACCTTAATGTACACAAACTATATGTTGAAGATAGGGATAACGTTTCTGGGCATGGGAATGTGACTAAAATGTTTCTTAAACTTAGGGCGGGTATGAGTCATAATTTTAAAATTGCTCCAATTAAACCTATAAGTAATAAATTTACTAGAATTGCTACATTAATAGAGCCATTTGCAACATCTAAACTTAGTATTATGGATTATTCAAGTAAGTCAGCTGTATCTGATATTTATAAGTACAAAGGAGATGGTAAGAGTGATGATGATTCATTAGATAGCCTATCAGCATCATATATGTTATTGACTCTAAGTATGCGTACTCTTAAAGCTCATTTTACTAAAATAAGGTTCCTATAACAGTTAAAATATTATATAATAATTACATAAGGAGTGTTTTTATGGGACTTGCGCAGCCTGTTATTACACAGCAAATGGTTATAGCTGAACTTACTAAAGCCGGTATTAAAAGAGATATTGCTATTGACCTGTCTTATAGGTATTATAAAAATGAACTGACTTACAAAGATATTGAATTCTTAAAAGAAAACTTTGACATAAAGTTAAAACACTTAGAAGATGGGATTAGTAGTGTTAAGGATGAGCTTAATACCAAAATAGACACTGTAGAGAATAACTTTAACCTTAAGCTTGAAAAAGTTGAAGCTCTCTTACAATCTGAGATTAAATCTGTCAAAACCGACCTGGATAACAAAATTGATTCTGTTGAGAATAATCTTAACACCAAGATTGAAAAGGTAGAGTCAAGCTTACAAGCTGAAATTAAATCTGTTAAAGCCGAACTTGATAATAAGATTGATACTAAATTCAATGAACTTGATAATAAGATTGATACTAAATTCAATGTACTCGATAATAAACTTAAACTTCATGGTTGG
This sequence comes from Borrelia puertoricensis, assembly GCF_023035875.1. Lineage (NCBI taxonomy): Bacteria > Pseudomonadati > Spirochaetota > Spirochaetia > Spirochaetales > Borreliaceae > Borrelia > Borrelia puertoricensis. The sequence continues at coordinate 22,165 of NZ_CP075385.1, read as the reverse complement.
ATGTTTGGTACTCTTATTACCCTTAATATAGGAATATTCTTAGCATTAATGTCATTATTAGTAAAGTAAATTTATTTACCTAAAGCCACCTTTATTTAATTGACCTTCTGTAAATTATCTTTTTTTAGTCATTTTTTTACAAAAATTATTTGATTTTTTTGATAAAAATATCTAGCAAAAACTAGTTATTGTGTTATACTTGGTCTCTGTAAGGTTTGGAGACCCAATGAGAGTTAATTTTAAAATTAGTGCAAATGAATTATATAAATATTCAATATTTTTTAGAAACTACATTTCAAATGTAGCAGAAGATACTCTTAAGAATGGAATTACCTTAAATAGTATTAATACTGTTATTAATATTAATGATGCTTTAGAAGCCTTAAAAATAGAGTTAAAGACAGCATTATTGCAGTGTCTAATTAGTTACCGTTTTAATGGTGTTGGATACATTTTAGTTAAAACTGCTGACGCTTTAGAAGATTTACACTTAAGCGTGAACCGAGAACTTCCTACTGGGTTTATGTATCTTGACTATAACAGCGTTCGCGATGAGGGGCCTGACTTTACTTATATAACATACAATTTCAAAGTAAATACAGATGAGAAGATATCTTATAGAGAAGTAAAGATTCATAAGAGTAGGATAATCATACACTCTAATTATGATTATATACTTAAAGCCTACAGTCCATGTTATACGCAAAGTTTTTTGCTTAATATATATCTTTTTGAAGAAATATATAAAGAAATAGAGCGGCGAATAGGGCAACATAACTTTTTATTTTATAAGGATGAATCATTAGCAACATTACAAGATGCCTTAAGTGATGCTACAAACTCATTAGAGCTTTTAACTAAAGGTGTTAATTATAAGCCAAGCATATTTTCTAACCTGTTTAAAAGAAATGTAAATGAAGAGCAAAGTCATATAAACACACTCAAGAGTGTAAATAGAGATTTAGAGCGAGAGCTCTCTAAACTTATATCTAACATAAATAATAATGGTATTTTTTACAGTGGAACATCAGATGCGTCACTTGAAGTTATTAAGTATGACTTAACCTATTTAAAGGACGCATTAGCCTTAGTAAAGGCAAAGATTGGTGCTGACACAAAAGAGCCATTAACTAGAAGTTTTAATGAACAAACCAAGGGGCTTGGGAATGATGGTAAAGGTGATAGGTCTAATTATTATGACTTTTTAAAAAGTGTTCAAGAAGAGTTAGAGATTAGTTGTAATAGTAAACTTGTTAAACATTATCATTTAGACATGAGATTTAATTCACTTTATGTACTAACTGAAGAAGAAAAGTATGAGAGTGATATGCGACTTATAGAATTAGCCCTTAAATATAAGGAATTGGAGTCAAGTAAAACATTAAGCACAAGAGAACTTAATGTTTTAAAGCATAAATTATTTTTTTATGAAGGTTAATAAGGAGATTTTATGAATCAAAAAATACAAGAAAATATAGATAGCATACAAAATGATGGCTTAGCTAAGAGTGTAGAGGATAACTTGGAGGGTAGCAATGGTATTACTTTAAGTTTAAAAGAATATAAGGAATATGAAGAATATAAAAGTGAATATGAAAAATACAAAGCGTACAAAGCAGCAAAAGAATCTGAAGATAAGAATTTAAGTATTAATGAGATGATATCAAAAGAGCTTGCTGATTCACAAGTGCGATTGGAAGAAGAAAATAGATTACTAAGTGAAGCTACTCGTATTAATGAGATTGATACTTTAGCACGTAAACATTTAAGTTCACATTTCAATAAAGAGACACTTCTTGCTAGGGGATACTCACTTAAAGATATAATACAAGCACAACGTAGGGAACTTGTTAGGAAATATGTACCGGTTGATGATATTCAAGCTATTGCTAATGTAAGGGAAGTACAACATTTAGATGGAAAAGTACTTGAACAACTTGTAAACCTTGCTAAATCAAATATAAAAAAAAGAACTCGCTCTACTACTAGTTCCAGTCCAAAAGGCGAGATTAAACTTGACTTAATAAATGAGGATATATCCATATTAAATTTTAACTTTAGTCCCCAAAACTTTGATGAATTTAGTATTTCTATTGCAAATGGTTATAAAGACATGAGACATGAGTTTTATAAGCTTAAAAGTCAAAAAGCTGCTTAAAGGAGATAAGTATATATGTCACAGACTATAACACAGATTAGAGAAGAATACTTAAAGAAAGTAGAAGAAATACAAGACCTAATGAAGAACCCAAATAGAGATGCTGGTCTATTTCATGTAGATATAGGTTTTAAAGATAAAGGAATACACTTTGCAAATCAAGGTGGGACTATAGCCAGCAGTGTTGATAGGTTAGAAAATCATCCAATTAAGGGATATCCATACAAGAGAGGAGTAAAGTTATCTTTTGAGGATGGTTATGAACCTTGTGTTGAGGCTGGGGGTGGTTCTGACCTTTATGGAATATGCATTGATATTGATGAATTTACTGGGACCGCAACAGTAATGCCAATAACTGATAATTTTACTGGATATTTAGTAGTAAAGAAGAGTAGTCAATCTTCAATTACACCAGGTGTCAAAGTTAAATTTGATACTAATGGAGAGATTGAAAATGACAGCGGTTCAGGTTCTCGTGTTATTAATGGTACTGCCTTATCAAAGGCATTTAAAATTAATGAAAACCTGTACATAGCACTTGTAAGTATATTTGGGAATCGAGGGATTAATTAATGGTGAGTAGAGAAGATCATCGAGATCCAAACTTAATACCAAATGTTCCAGATGAATCGGTTGATTCTGATATTTATTCTCAAATGGATGATACTGAAGTTATCCAGGTTTTAAAACAACAACTAGAACAAGAACAGAGAGCGTCCGTGCAAGATCCTTCTACAAAGGTTAAGAGTCGAAGTAAAAGACATGCAGCAGTACTAGAGACAGACCAAGGTAAGACACTTAAAGAATATTTGTTAAAATTGCGAAAATACTCTAAAAGTTTTGATGATGAGTCACCTGTTTTTAAAGCCAAGACTGGATTTAGAGATAAAAATTTAACATTTGATGCTATATGTCAATCTGTATCAAGTAGCACAGATAAATTAGAAGAATACCCATCTTTAGGATTTCCATACAAACGTGCTGTTAAATTAAAAATTGAAACAAGTAAATCTGATGAAGTGCAAGTAGAAGTTTCTGATGGCAAGAATATGTATGGAATATGCATTGATATAGATGAGAATACTAATGTGGCAACGGTAATACCAATAACTGATAATTTTGAGGGTTACGTTGTATCTGGAAGCTCAAGTGGGATTGCAATAGGTGATAGATTAGATTTCAATTCAAATGGAGAAGTGATTAAAGCATCTAGTAGCTCGTCAGTTTCAATTAACGCAATTGCACTAAGTAACATATTTACATTACACCTTACTGATGAGGATGATAAGCGAGGGCAAGAAGATTATAAATTGTATTTAGTAAAGATATCTCTTTATGGTAATAAGGCAATTTCTTAAAATAGGAGGATTACAGTGTCAAGTGTAACTGAGTTAGTAAATAAATATGAAGAACAAGCTAAAAAACTAAAAAAGCTAATGAAGAATCCTAGCAATGATGGTTGTGTCTTTAGTAACACTACTGATTTTAGAGATAAGAATTTACATTTTAGTAATTCTGGCGGGACTCTAACTGGTAAGCATGACAAGTTAGAGAATTACTTCTTTAAAGGCTATCCATACAAAAGAGGAGTAAAACGTGTTGTAGATCCTTTTGTTGAAGGACAGCCACACTATGAACCACATGTTGAAGCTGGAGGTGAGGATGACCTTTATGGAATATGCATAGATGTTGATGAATTTACACAAACTGCAACAGTAATTCCTATTACAAATATATTTCAAGGGTATCTTGTTGCTAAAGATAATTCTATAAAGAGAAAAGATAAGCTTAAATTTAACTCAAATGGACAAGTTGAAAAGAATACTTCAAGTAATAACAAAATTAATGCAGTAGCATTGTCAGATTCAATCGAAATTGATAGTACGGATAACCTTTACATAGTACATGTGGCTGTTTATGGTAATAAAGGTAAGCCAAGTTAATAAATTAAAGGAGTTTAAAAATGTCAGAATTATATGACCAAAACTATTATGCTAAAGAAATAGCAAATGTATTCCCGGAGATAAAGACACCAGTATTTTACAAATGGTTTTCAAATGAACAAATCGAAGATGTCAATTTAACGATAGGATACTTAAAAACAATAAAATGGGATGCGTTTCTTGATGCAAATCCTACAACATTAGTAAATGAAGTTAATACTATTGCAACAATAGGATTTAAATCAGAGTCAATCAAGCTTAATTACCTTAGCTTACAGTACAGGTTTAGACATTTAAAGCAAACCGCTGAGAAATTTTATAAAAATAATGATTATGCAGGTGATGTAAATAATAATTTACTCCCCTTTAGAGAAGCATATAAGCTTGCAAGTAATGAAATTATTAAACTTATTGACCATTTTATCTTAACAGGTGCTGTTTCAATCCAGAAAGATGGTAAGAATGAAAAACGCATGCTTCCTAATATGTACGGACTTCTTAATATGCCAAAACAAGTTAAAGAACAAGTTCAAAGTAGCGATAAAGATAAAATGGATAAGATATTTGAAAAGATTGAGTCAGGACTTGCAAAATTAGAGCTAGGAGATGAATTCTCAACACCATTTATGGTATTAGTTGATCCACAAACCAGTTTGAAACTTATCAAACCATATGCAATAACAAATACGTCCTCATCATCTAACACCTATTCTTCTAATGATTCATGGGAAGACTTCCTTATTAAGACCATAAAGGCTGTTAATAATAGAAGAGAAGTATATATACAGACAAGTAACTTACTTCAAAATCAGATACTAATTTATCCATTAAATGCAGAGCTTATTAAATTTAAACCAAGTAAATACATGTTGCCAATTCCAAATGAACAAATTGATAAGGATTCAACTACTATTGCACATTCATACCTTGATTTTGTGCTTGGTGGTCTCTTAGCAACAGCAAATACTATTTTAAGAGTTGATATTAAACAAAGTTAGGAGAATTTGATGTTAGAATTTAATGACGAATCTAATGATAGAGAAATAGTAGGGTTAGAGAGTGATGTAAGAGAACCAATGTTTTATAAGTGGTTTTCAAGTAAACAAATTGAAGAGAACGCTACTTCCTGTAATTATATCAACGTAGTAAAATGTAATGCGTTTCTTAACGCTAATCCAACAACGTTAGTAAATGAATTTAATCATTCTATTGCAACAATAGGATTTAAATCAGAATCAATCAAGCTTGATTACCTGAAGTTACAGTACAGGTTTAGACATTTAAAAAAAACATTTAAAGTAGATTATACGGGTGATGTAAATAACAATTTACTGACCTTTGAGCAAGCATATAAGCTTGCAAGTAATGAAATTATTAAACTTATTGACCAGTTTATCTTAACAGGTGATGTTTCAATCCAGAGAGATGGTAAGAATCAAAAACGCATGCTTCCTAATATGTATGGCCTTCTTAATATGCCAAATCAAGTTAAAGAAGAAGTTGAACAAACTAATAAAGATAAAATGGATAAGATATTTGAAAAGATTGAGTCAGGACTTGCAAAATTAGAGCTAGGAGATGAATTCTCAACACCATTTATGGTATTAGTTGATCCACAAACCAGTTTGAAACTTATCAAACCATATGCAATAACAAATACGTCCTCATCATCTAACACCTATTCTTCTAATGATTCATGGGAAGACTTCCTTATTAAGACCATAAAGGCTGTTAATAATAGAAGAGAAGTATATATACAGACAAGTAACTTACTTCAAAATCAGATACTAATTTATCCAATGAGTCCTAATCTTATTAAATTTAAACCAAGTAAGTACATGTTGCCAATGTTAAATGAACAAATTGATAAGAATTCAAGTGATGTTGCACATTCATACCTTGATTTTGTACTTGGTGGTCTCTTAGCAATAGATAATACTATTTTGAGAGTTGATATTAAGCAAAGTTAGGAGAATTTGATGTTAGCTGAGCTTCAAACACTTCACAGTAAAGTCTTAAGTTTACTTAACTTAAATGAAGACATATTATCATTTACACAGTTTGAAACTTACACAGAATTACTTGAGATGATAATAATTACTGAAAGCATTGATGCTCGTATGCTTAGCTCCTCAAGTCTGATATTACTGCTTTGTTACTATATAGGTTGCAAGCTAAGTCAAGCAGGAGTAATACGTGAATTTGGCCTTGAGAGGATTAAAAATGAAAAGCTAAATGAGCTTGAAATTTCATATCATCCTGCTAGTAATGAGGCTAATAATAATTTAAGTTTTTGTAAACAGTTTGAATCGCTGCTTGGTGCTCTAAAAAGCCAAACAAACATGCCCTCTTGTTGTATAGGATTTATAAAGTGATTAGTAACGTTAGAAATGGGTTTTCAAGACTAGCATCAAGAGTAATCTCTTACTTTCAAAATGAAGAGAATTTAAAACTTCACAAAGGTAATTACTCTAAGTGCGAGGAGTTAGATTCTCATGAGATAACTTATGATAAGGGTAAGTTTAGCAAGTTTACAGGAGTACTCTTTAGTATCAAAGCTGACACGCTTGCAAGCTTGCCTGAAATTAATCTTTATGATGTTAAGTCACTTCATAAACTTTATACTACCTCTAGTCTAGAGTTTGAACTTAAAGATAGAATTTCAGCTCAAAGTACATTTTATGAAATTTTAAGTATCGACTCTAGTATTGGCTATCTTACTATGATTTTGAAGGAAGTAGAATGGAAGTAGAGATTGGTTGGTTTGATAAACGCAATGCTAAAATTGCAAGTCTTCATCAGATGGGTAGTAGCAAATTGCCTATAAGGTCACATCTTTATTCTGTAGCTGAGGCTTATGAATTTAGAGAGTATATAAATACACCTTATATAAGAACCTGTTTTCTTAAAAGTCCAAAAAAAGGCATGCAAGCAATAGGAGAAGCATTTATTACTTATTACACAAATTATGTCATGTCAAAAAAGGTAAAACCCGCACTATCTAGCAAGACAATTGACTTTAAGAGAGATAAAGGTTCGCATCATCCAGAAGTTACTCTAGTTGATACTGAAGAGATGATAAATTCTATTAGCTATAGGATAAATGAGTGATATTAAGTACAAAAGACATACATAAAAGCTTAATCTCATATTTTAAAAATTTTAAAGAACGTACTTCTAAATTAGCTCTAAATTTAGATTTAATTAATACATACAATCATCCATACATGTCTAAATACACTCTTGAGTGTGCAAACATTATTGCAATTAAATTTGAAAATATGGATGACTTAACATTAGGCTCAAGAGCTGGTGCATTTTATAAGAATGTAAATGAGTTTGTCCTGAATTTTCAAATATTCATCTTAAGTCAGGTTATAAGCTCTAAAGACAAGGATGCTTATTACACAATGTTTCAAATCTATAGTCTACTTAGTGATTTTCTTTATGAGAATACTCATAAGGTAACGCTGCAAAGTGAAGATGAGCGGTACTTAACTGAACTTAATTTTTATATTTATCCTACAACAAATATGCAAAATAGTGGACTTGTTAAAATTGATTCTAATTATAGCAATGCTGCATATTGTTGCAATCAAGCTTTTAAAGCTAGTGTGCAAGTAATCGAACAACTAATTAAGGAGGAGAAGTAAATGCCACAAGATACAATTAGTGTGAATTTGGTACATTCTAAATTAGATATAAATTATGTAAATTACTACACGCCTTTACTTGTGTACAAATGTTCCAAAATTAAAGTTAACACCACAACGCCTAAGATTAAGATATTAAACTTAAATATAAATAGCTTTGAGAGACAGATTGACGTACTTGAGAAGGAAGGAAGTAATAGTGATGATGAATTTGGTAAAGAGAAGGAATACTTAAAAGGAGCAATCCAAGCATTCTTCTCAGCAGGTGATTCTGGACTTAAATCAGCTAAACTACTCATATATAAAGAAGGCACTGAAGCAAAAGCAATAAAATCAGAGCTTAAAGACAATAGATATACATTTATTGTACTTATAAACACTTACGTAAATAACAGTGGTGGTGATGATGGGCTTACCCTTTACAAAGATGATTATACACATTTTAAAGACGATAAGCACTTTTTTGTATTTGCAACAAAAGAATCTGAAGTAAAAGAGTTGTTTAAAGATGGTGCGAATTCTAAATCTAAAATTATTGTTATCCACTCACAAGGTAATGCACATCTTCACTTAAGATTTATATCTAAATACTTACATGAAGCTAGCATATTTCAAGCTGCTAATCCTTATGGACTCAAATTTAGCAGCTTGGAGCCTATTACTGATAATGATACAATTTCTAAACTTAGGAACGCGAATATTAATTTTTATGCACTGCTTAATGAAACTGGTCTTGATGGTGTTAAAGCTTTTAAAGAAGGAGTCACACTTGAAGGTGCTCCAATTGATGAAATTTTCACTTATCATTATATCAAATATGAACTTACATCACAGCTTATTAGAGTATGGAATTTTAATAACAGACAAAATAGTAAATTATCAGAATTGCAACTCTCAGGTAAGCGAGACAATGCTTACAGTGCGGCTGTTGAGTGTATGCTTAAACGTTTCATTGATAGGGGTGTAATTGTTGCGTACTCTAATCTTAAAATCCAAATATCACCAACACAAGCTCTAAAGCTTTTCTTATCACTAGAGATTACTTATAACTACTCTATGAACGCCGTTCTTCTAAACATTACAGCACAAGATATACAAAATTACTTAAATAGCTTAAAGGAGACTTAAGAAATGACACAATGTTATGATTTAAGAAACATAGTTTTCTCTATTGGCGGCCATGAGATTCAAAGCGGTAAGTTAGAACTTACAAGTGAACCTACAACAAGAGCGGTAGCTAGCAGTGAAGATAGAGGAATGCCTGTAGTTAGCTTTAGAGACCCTAGAACCATTGTTTTCATATTCAATATTGAGGTTTCAATTGGTACTTATGATTACAAACTCCTAACAAAGCTTTCAAAAGACCAATTTTATAACATATCCAAAAGTAAAAATGAAAGAATGTTAGATTTAGTATTCAATGACCTAGAAGACATCAAAATCATATCTAACTCTGCATTTTTTGCAGAAGAACCTTCAAGAAGTTACTCTGTTGAAGCTGAAAAAGTTACTTTTGAGATAAGAGCTGTTGGATGCACAGTTGACAATTAAATTTAATAATTAAGGAGGATTTGTGATTACACGTTACAAAATGAATATTTTAACTAAAAGTAAGACGCATACATTTGAAGTTAGAGTACTTCCTGTTTACAAGTGGGACTCTATATTAGGATTTTCACAAAGTGAAGGCATACATAAACTAAATGAAATTAAATACTTAAGCGAAATTACTAATTTAATGATTAAACCTGGCTTTTTAGATGAATTTTATCTTATCTTAAATGAAAATAGAGAGTACATTACTTACTATAAAGAATATCTTCAAGCCATACTTTACTCAATTCAGTTTGATACATTCAAATCAGATCCTGACTTTAAGAGACCAAATTTAGTTTACTTAAGTCATTATCTAAATAATACTAGTGGCTTTATACAATTTGATTACATTGATGATAGTTGGAATTATGAAGAGATAATACAAAATATCAAAATATAGAAGGTATTTAAAATTTATGAAAAGCAGTAGTAATGAGTATATACAAGTATTACATGAAACTAAGCTTGAATATTTTAAGCTACTTGAAGAGATAAAACAAAACAAATATTTCTTTCCAATTATCATGGGTGTTTGCACTTTAAATGACGTCAAAACACTAAATTATAAAGATTTAATGGAAGTTAACAAAATATCTGAACTTAAACTTGAAAAGCAAATATTTGAAATGTTCCTTAGTAAAGGTGTATTATGAACACAACAAAATTTACAATTAAATTTAAAGGTGTACTTGATCACGCATCAACTCGCAAATCTTTAGAGAGAGACATTTCTAAACTAGAACGTTTAATTAAACCTAAGCGATCACATCTAAAGAGTACTAAGGATATATTAAAACACAATTTATATGAGAAGAAACGTGAACTGGCCAAACAAAACAAATATGAACGTTTAAGGGAGGGTGTAGAAAAGTTTAGACTCAGTGAGACTAAAAAACTCATTAAGCTTGGATACACATTTGAAAACGCTAGGCGAAAAGCATTCAAGCATTCCTTAATGTCAACTAAAGAGCTAAGACGACTAGAATATGAAAATTTGAAACGTGGAGGGCACAAAGAAATAGCACTTAACAAAACCGTTCAAAATAGTATTCTTAAAGGCGCTAGTATTTTAAAAATCGCTGCTGGGACTGCTCTTGGAAATGCTGTTAGTAGTGGTGCTTCGGGAATATTTAGTTATGCTAAGAAATCTTTAGAAGACAATGCAAAATTAAGTAAAACACATTCAATTACTTCAAAAGTATTTACAGAAGGTGAGAAGAAATCACTAAGTGGTATGCTTAAAGGAATTTCCGGATTTGAAAGGGATTTAGAGAGAGAAGATTTCCTAAACTTGGCTGGGATAATTAGAAAAGAACTTGTATTTTTAGGTCAAAACAATGAAAGTAATCTTAAAAAGGCAGTAGAATTTGCTGCAAAGCTTAAATCTACTGGGGTTGTTGATGATACTAACTCGGCTACCAAAGCAGTAGTAGAATTCTTGCAAGGTAAAAGCAGTACTCTTTATGACATTATGAGCTCATTTAAAGAGTTTACTGGTAAATATAATGAACGAGCTGCAATGGAATATGACATATTAGCACCAGGCCAGGCCCTTGATTACAGAAGTCATAAACTAAAGGAAGTAATTAACGATTGGAACTCACTTAAATTTCCTACTTACTCAAGCTCGAGCGAAGAGGCTAAAAGTAGCTTAGAAAAGCTTAATGACACAGGTTCAAAACTTACTGCCAAGGTATTAGAACCGTTAGTTACTTCTTTAAACAAAATACTCGATTGGGCTTTAACGTTTAATTTTCAAACACATGTTACCGACCCTTTAATAAAGGGCATTAAAAGTATTTTTTCTCTAGACGCATTAATTGCAAGACTTAAAGCAATACTTCCTAAATTTTTAGGCGGAGATGGTGGTAAGAGTCTTGATAAACTTAAAACAGAAGAAGATTCAAGTATAAGGACACCTTAAATATATGATATCACAATTTACAACTGATTTTACTTATAAATACAAAGACACAGCACCCCTAAAGGCAACCCTAGACCCTTTAAATCTTACACCATCACAAATAACAAATATTCTTAAAGAAACATTTAATGAAATCTCTACTGTGTTTATGGCATATAATTTCTTAAGTTTATGTCCAAGGATGGACTTTAAAGGACTTGGATATGTCCCTCAAGGGTTCTTCATTCTACCTAAAAGTGAACTAATTAGCACAACTTACACCACAACATGTTCAAAACGTCCTGTAATTGACTATTATACACGTAAAGCTGAATATGTAAGCTACAATCCAACTTTTACTGGCGAAGTTATCACACTAAATAATGCTGTATTAACTAGTGCTTATAAGGAACTGCTTAATTTTTCAACCAGTACGGCTTTTGGAAAGTTAATTTTTCCTCATACTAGTAATTTAGCAAAACAACAACTGGTTAACAGAGTTCAAGAGAGTGTTCCATTTAGCCTCTACAGCCCAACTCTAGGGTTTAGAAGCATAGTTGCAATTACATCTCTTACCCTTAAAGACACAGTATACCTTGATGAGGTTGAAATTAGTCTCACATTAGAAGTTCTTAAAACATTTAATGTATATAAAGGATAAGAAAATGGATCTCAGGCTTATCAAATACGACTTTAAAATCGAATTTTATAACCTAAGTCAAACTAGCACATCAGAAGAAAAACCTAAAATCATAATTGACACTCAAGACGGTATACACATTGACATATCAATATCTGATATTTACTCAAGCAATAATTATGTGTGTGCAAAGAGAAGCAAGCTAACTCTTTGGAACTTATCTCTTGATTTTACTCGTAATGTAAATGAAGGAGATATTGTAAAGATATTTTATAAAAAGTTTGCTGACTCTAGAGATTATGATTTTATTATGTCAGGGTATTTAGGTGTTCCTATGAGTACTGATTATGATACTGGTGATTTTAGTGTTGATCTTGAAGTTCATCTGTCAACAAAAAGTAATTATTTCAATCGCAAACTTGACATAAATCAATTTCAAGGCATGAGTGTAGAGAATGCCATCTCTATAGCATTTCCTAATAGACATATAATCAATATGAGTTATGCTGATAGAACAAAAATTATAGATGAGAGTTTTTGTGCAAATACTCCTCTTGAGTTTATTGAAAAGATAACTAAAAAGTATGTTCAAAGTGTTAGAACAGATATTATACCTAAAGATCAAAGACAAATTATTAAAGAATCAACTCTAGGACTTGAGCATGTTGAGTGTAATTATATCTTTACTAACGCAACACCTGAAGCTGGACATACAAATTATTTACTACTTGAAGATTTTGGTCTTCACTTTATCCCGCAACAAGAAATTGCTATCGGAAGTACCCGCAATATAAGACTTATATATTGGAATGCCAAGATTATGTATACACACAAACTAAAAGTTGGTGATAGGGTCAAATTTCTAGACTCTCTGGGGAGTGAAGTTAAGAGTAGCATTATAGAGACTAGTGCTGCTTTAAGCAATACTGGTGAGTGCTCACTTACCTTGAAACTTTATGATGACTCTAATTATTTAAATATCAAAGGAGAAGCTAAATAAATATGAACTTGAATTATGAAATATACAGAATGAATAGCCAAATGAAAGGTTCAGCACTAACACAAGAAGAGATCAAACTATGGACTTACAGAAACATCTTTATCTCTAGGCTAGGAATAATTAAATCTTTCAACACCTCTACACAGGAAGGTGTTGTTTTACTCTCTGGAGAGACAGATTTAGAGATTAAAACACGAAATATATCAAATATGCACTTTAATCTTAGCGAAGGTGAGAGTGTTATCCTTCTTCAAAGTAGTATTAACCTTTTTAATGAGGATGATGATAATTATTTTGATAAAAACTATTTCTATATTCTAAAGCCTATTAATATGCAAAATGCTACTATCAAAGTTAATGACTTTGCAATTGACATACAACACCCAATAGACATTAAAGCTAATAATACAAGTTTAAAGGCAGTACTAGAAGAAATTGTCTCTTGTCTATACAATTTAAGGGTTACTGGACAATCAGTCGTTGATCCTAGTTTTTACAGTAATCTTACAAAGATTACAACTAAGATAAATATGTTACTTAAATAGGTTTTTGTTAAATTAAGCAATATACTTGCTAACTTGAGGGTTAGACATTGGATTTACAAATTGACAATCAATTTAATTCTGTCTTTAATGAGGACTTAGCATTAATTAATGGAATAAACGAACAAAAGCAACGTTTATTTATTTTCCTTAAAACTCCAAAGGGTAGTATTAAAAATGCTCCTAATTGGGGATTTGATTATGATTTAGCTTTAAGATTTGCTAAGGTAAGCTCTTTAACACAAATTAAAACTTACCTTTCAAATATTATACAAGACCTAAAGATTGACGCTATCAACATTGAAACAACGATTATAAATAAAAAATTAAACATTACATTTGAATTTGCAAACGACACCCTAGATATGGAGATTTGCATATGAGTATTCTCTTTGATCCTGACTTTGGAACTTTAAAACAGGATATACAACAAATAATTAATACCAAACGTGAATATTTAAAAGACATGTATGGAATTACAATTAATAATGATCCCACATCAATTTACAATATCATTGCAAGCTCACTTGCAATAAAAGAATATGAACTTATAGGTGAGGTTAACAAATTATTCTCTCTTCTTAAACCAGATGCTCCTTATTGGAGAGAGATACAAAAACATATAAGCATTAAAAGTACTACCTATGATGCTATAAAGAGTGCATTACTCAATCTTAATGGAATTAGTAATGTCAATATTAAAAGCACAGCTGGCAAGGCTAGTATTTACCTAATATTAGATGACTTGATGATGAGTGAAGATAAGAGTCAAATTACAAACTCTAATCTTAAAGCATTAATTTGGGAGACACTTTATCTTACATGTCCTGTTGGTACTGTTTTTGAAGGCGATATTCTCATAGATGGAATTAATAGCCAAAACCAAAAAATTGATTACAAAGTATCAATTGGCAAACGCAAGTACGCATATCTTAAGAGTAAATACAAAGTCAATCTTGAAAATCACATATATTTGAACATTGACTCTAAAATTAGAGAAATTTATACTCGAATTAAAAATAATAACTACACAGATATGGGAATCAGTTTTGAATATCAAGATTTCTTTGCTCCTGTTAATGAAATTAAAGGTGTTCATTGCATTGACATCTCCATTGCTATAAAAGATAACCTGGAGGTAAAAATTACTGATATTAATACAAGTGAGTTCAAGCAAAATGAGAATATTCAAATTCAAGCAAATGAAATTCTAGATCTAGATTTTAATGCTGATCGCTTGCTAATTGATATCTCTTCATAAAAAAAAGGATAGATTATGGTAAATATACCTACATTTCTTAAAGACACCCAAGTTGAAAAAATAATAAATACTGAACTGGTGTTTATAAATAAAATCATAAAAGAAATTAAAGATCTTATTGCTAATTTTGAAGATACTCATGCTAGCGAGCATTTAAATTCAAGATTCATAGCGTTTTGGTTATCTGATATACTACAAATTATTTACTCAACCAACCAAACACTTGACACACTTGCTAAAAATATTGATAGTGTGCTGTTTGCTCTGCGTCATATTGGAACACATGAATCATTTACAAAACTATTTAAGGCTTTTCTTAATGTTGATATTGTGCCTACTACCCTAGAACCTGGTGTTATTAATATCAAACTTAAGAGTCATATTAAAACTAATGTTATCGTATTTATTGTAGGTAGTACTCCAAAAGACACCCCATATAAAAAAATTATATTCAGAACTAAAGAGAATGGGCAAATCTTTAAAAAAGCTTGGACTATGACCCTGCTTCCTAAAGGATATGAGCATTCAATTTATGCATTTATCAAAAAACTGATTCCTATTGGAAGGGTACTTAAGATACAAAACCATGAGGGTAAGTTCGTCAGAGAATTTAAAGGATAATAATTTAAGGAGATTTTATGTCAACTCAAGCACAAGAGAGTGTTGTAAAACACGATGATACAATTGAGATTAAAAATCTAAATAAAGTAACCAAACTTGAACCTACTAATCTTTTGGTTCTAGATGATGGGTTTTCTAGTTGTCATGCCATTACTCTTGATAACTTTCATAAGGACTTACATACAAAAATATTTATTGATGATGGCGATCGAAAGAATGATTTCAAACAAGTTATCAAAACACTAATTGCTAATGAATTACTAGGTGACTCCAACTTTATAAACCAAGTTTATAGTCAAGTACTTACCAAATTTTTAAATGATGACTCTAGTAGTATTTCAAATACATATAGTAAAGTTATAGAAAAACTTAAAAATAATGAATCTAGTGTTATGGACAGTATTATAAGTAAAGTTACAAATAAATTTGAATCTAACTTACCTGAAGATAATTTAAGCAAAAGTCATTACCTTATAGGACTTTACTACTCTAGTTTAAAGAAAATTCCAGTACAAGAACATCTAACTGGTATTAGTAACAGCTTTAGTGTAAGTAGTACTACTACAATAAGAGCAACTAGTTATAATAGTAGTGACGAGTATTATAGAAACACTGTTTACATGTCTAGCTTAAAATATGGTCGTTATATTTTTGAACTTGGAGCCACATCCACATCTAACCATGAAGAGATTATTATACAAACAGACAGTTCATATGATGATACTCCCATATATTTAATTGTAAAAGTTACTGCAAGATCTAATTCAACTGCACAATCTAATAAAGTAGTAAGCATAAAATATAGCTATTCATCAAAACGAACCCTATTTAAGCTCTCAAGTGTACATGGTGGTACAAGTTTTGATGCCAATATTTTAGAAGGTTGGTATATGCAAAAGAATGTGAGTGGCTCTCCTTTACTTGTGAAGCTATAATTTTTTATTTGTATTTTTTACTTTAGTTTTTGCTATATTGATATATAGTTGTATCTACCAAATTAAATTAAAGGAGAGACAAATTGAATGAACTTGATAATAATTTATTAAATTTTTTACTTCAACTAATTAACATCAATGAAGTAAAACTAGTTATTATTGCTGCATTTATCTTAAGTCTTGGGCTGATTTTCAAGCCAGCAATTAAAGACATATTAACTATTTTAGCTAGTAAGATAAAAACACAAAAAGGAGACACAGATAAAGGAGATGACTTATGAAATTAAGCACTGCTAAATTAAGTGTTGATATTTTAAATAACTTTACCGAAATTATTAAAAATAATCATCACGGGAAAAATACTGCTACTTACGTCAATATTTTTACTAAAGTGGTTAATTATTTTTACGCTCTATATGAGGCTAGCATATACCAAATGGAAGGGAGGGAGGCTATTAAACTACTTTCTGAAATTGAGGAGATACTAAGGATTAACATTGAAATTATAGAAAATTCTATTGACTCTGATGAGCTTTCAAAATACACATCTCAACTTAGAGCTAAACGTAACAAGATAATGAGTACTTACATCAAAATGTTAAAGGAGGCATAATTTGAGCAAATTTATAAAGTTGACCCTCTCAACACTTATTCTCTCATGTACATCCATAGCATCACTAACTGAAGAACCAACACCACCTAAAACACACACTATTAAAGAACTTAGTGTCTATGAAGCTAAGTTATCTGATTATGTTATGTACTTACAAGTATTCTTAACTAGAACAAAGAAAAAGGTTAATGACCCAAAGTATCCTAAGTTTACTTATTTTGACGCATCCCCACTAAAATCTGAGAGTACAATTGATAATTTAATGTTTAACATCAATTTGTTTAAAGAATATATCAGTATAACTAAACCCATTGCCCAAATGGTGTATAGGAAATATTCAAAATTACAAAATTAAATAAAAAAGAGAGGTTTTTATCTGAAGGCCTCTCTTTAAATAGCATAGAGATTATACTTAATTATTACATAGATATCCAAAATTATCATCACTAGCTATATATCCAAATAATTTAAGTGGACTCTGGCCATATTTTGGCTCTCTGCAGGCTAAAAATTTAGAAAAACCTTCAATTACTTCTGGATCAGACTTTGTCCTCTTTAAATAACTATTTATAAGATCTCTCCAATAATCTATAGTCTTAAGCTCTGGTTTAGTTTCAAAAAACTCAAGTATACTCGAATCATCAGCATTATTTAATTGCAGTAAAAACTTATCTATTGTTTCTAAACTATCAAAAGGTGTATTATCTAATACCGAATGCATTCTCTTAGATGCTTGTAACAAACTCTTGTAATAATGATACTTAGCGGGTATACGTTTAGGCAGCTTATCAAGACTAGTTACAGATTTGTGACTTACAAGTGGCTGTTTTGTTTCACCTTTAGTTACTCTTTTAGTATTTTCGTCACTACTAGCTTGCTTCCCATTAGCTTCTTGAATATGCTCTAAGGAACTAGCATCAGTGTCAACTTCACTCTCTATTGATAGGTATCCTACAAGAGCATATCTTTTATGATATGTTATGCATGAACCTACAAGTTGAGATAAAGTATTTTGATTCTTTGCCCCTAGAGAAGAAAATTCTTCTGTGTAAATTGGAGTATCAAATGACTCACAGTAGCCACTACTTGGACTGTAAAATATTGTTGTAATAACATTAATTGTATTATTTCCCACAACTTTAAATGTTGGACATTGAAGGAAATCAATATCTAAATTGTTACTCTTTATAACATTCTTTATCTCTCTGATTATCTCATTGAAATTTTGATATTTATACCCATATCCATTAAGATTCTTAGCAACACCACTTAAATTCATACGTAGACTGTATAGAGATTTTAGAAAGTTTACCCTTGCTTGATTCTCATCAGTTACTAAAGCTTGATTATTTACTCTTATATCTGTTACTTTTATCTTTTGTTTACCTAGTTTCTTAACTGCTCTGCGCATTTTGGTTTTTGTATGTTGATTTTTTGTCATATTTAACTCCTTTTATCTATTGTGTTTTATAAACAAAATAATATAACAAAAAATTGTTTTTGTCAATTTTTAAACAAAATTTTTATAAAAATCTATAAAAAAATAATACAACAAATCATTAAAATTGAACATAAAAAATTTAGGCCTCAATTAAAAATTCTTAAAAAGAACTTTTAACCAAGACCTAAAGCCTTTGTGAATCGAACACAATAACATTAGGAGTTCTAAATGAATAGCACTACTAACGATAAATAAAGTACAATAAATTGCAAATAAAATCAATACTTATGTATAATAAATTTTTCATCCTATAAAGAATTCACTTATTAAAGACATACCAATAGATATAACTATTGGTAGTTCTACTGCCATAATAATAATTAACATTCTATTTCTTACATTAAGTTTTTATAACAAAACTTTATTTGACATATCAAGCTTTTCCAATATTACTGCATTATTATTTTGGACTTCTTTAAGGAAATCTTTCTCTACATTTTTAATATTTAAATTGGTTATATCCTTTTGTAAATTCTTCTCTACATTGTCTATTTTTGAATCTAAACGTTCCACATCTTTTTGCAAATTTTTCTCTACATTAATGATCTGTTGTTCTAATGAATTCATCTTTTCTCTTAAAACTTCAAAATTAGAATTATCATTATGAAGTAAAATGAAATCCACAGCTTCTTCAGTAAATCCCTTACTTAAGAACTCATTCTTTAAATCTTCTGTTCTATATGTCTTATATGCTAAATTATTCATAAATACTCCTTATACTTAGTCTTTTAAACTTTTAAATTTTTTCATAAACTCTTCTAGTAAATCCTTTTTGTCTTTAAAAAGTTCATCCATTAGGAAACTTGTAAACTTAGCATTTTGCTTATAAAAATCATAACTTTCTTGATTCTTAAGCTGAAATCTTAATGGCTTGATTGGATTTTGTCTTGACTTTTTAATAGTATCACTATTTGTATTTCTTATAAAAAGAAGCGAATTTTGAATCCCATTTTGAATTATATATTCCTCACTAAGCACTCCCTCGCTTATAGCCGAAGCCATCCTTATGTACCCATATACCTGAGTTCTAGCCAAGTTAAATTCTGATATAAAATCTGAAAAAGTTTTATATCCGTCTTGCAAATAAAGTTCTTTATCATTAATTTCTTTTAAAATCTTCATGGTAATTATTTTCGCATGTATTTCGTCTTTTAAATTAATCATTAACTTACGCTTTAATTCCCTGAAATATTCTAGTGATGAATTCTGTTCATCTACAACAGTACAAGTATTAACTGAATTCAGTATTGCATTTGTATTATTTCCTTCAGCCAGCACATTAATATCATTAGATAAATTGCGTCTTTGAACTTGCAAATCTAACTTTTTACTCATAGTGACTCCTTTCAAATTGTGCGTTGCAACGCACAATTATATATTTGTTAAAATTCAACTTTTGATAAGAAAACGTTCATAGCATTTTGATATTCACATATATAATCTTTTCCTAAATCAAAATTACTACTCTCAGCTATTCTTCTGTTTAAATCTTCTCTTTCTGATACAATGCCTAAAAAATTAGGCATTATTTCTAATTGCTTCAATAACTCTTTATGTGTAAGATTGTGTTTAAATCTAGTTACAATCAAAAAAATAGGTAATTTCAAATTATACTTATTTATGTACGCAGACAATAAATCAAAACTTTCAATTGTCCATCTCTCAGCTGTCATTGGAACTATTATATAATTAGTGGATATTAAAGCTAATCTTAAAGTAAAACCTAAACAAGGATTAGTATCAATAACTATATAGTCATAAATACCTTTTAAATAAGATATTTGTTTTTTCAATTTTAAATCACCCAATGCAAAAGTCCTATTACAATTAACACATTCATACTTCTCATTAAGAGAATATAAGCTCATATAACTAGGTATTATGTCTAAATTAAAATTGATATTAACTATTGAATTATTAATATCAATTTTTTCTATTAAAACTTCGTGTATATTAATATTGGGAATGGATATATTTTGATCTATTATTGCATTAAAATAATAACTAGTAACTGATGCTTGCGTATCCATATCAATTAGCAGTACTTTATATTTTTGAGCCAATAATGTTGCAAGTATGATTGAGCTCGTACTTTTTCCAACACCTCCTTTAATGTTTGTAATAGTAATTATTTTAGGTTTTTTTTTATCCATTTGGTTATAAAACCTCCTTCTGGTAATTTTTTACCATAAAATTCATATACTTGTCTTTCTAAATTGACTATTAATCCAAGTAAGAATTGACTATACTGTGTTTCTGATTTTTCTTTCCTAATTAAACGAGATATTCCCTTAATATAACAAAAGACACTTCCTTTTTTAAATCTAAATTCTATGTAATAAACTTTTGAAAAAGTATATGACTTCATGACACCATTCTCTTCATATCTTGTTATGATGTTTTGTACTGGTTTTCTGTATCCATAATAAATACCTAAAAATTTATCATCTCCTTTTATAGAAAATAAATTAAACTCATTGATTCGTTCCCTATTAAATAACCCTCTAAATGCAATAAAAAATTTATGTTTTTGGTTCTTATTGACTCCAAATACATATATATCATTCATCATCTTTGAATGATATATTGTTTTGTTATTAATTTTCTCTATTCTTGTGAAAAGACCTCTATTTTTGACTTCATCCTTAATTTCTAACTTTTTCTCTTTAAGGCGTTCTAATACACTCTCCATAACTAATCCTTAACTAGTAATTTTTTTAGATTCCCCTAATTGTAAATTATCTTTATTATCTTCCATTAACTCTAAAAGCTCATGATAGTAATGGTTACTAAATATCTTGCTATATTCTAATTTGTTCTGTTTGCTTAAATAATTCTTTAATATTGGTACTAAAATCGATACGTCTACTTTGTGTCTTAATTGTTCAAGAAGTATGCTAAATACGTTATTTCTAATGTCGTCTTCATTTTCTTTTGCGTTCTTATTAGCAAATTCAACTGTTTTTTTAAGTTTTCCTATTATCTTCTTTAAATCATTGTATTTACCTTTTTCTATGATAAAGTGTGGTTTATTTTTATATTGTTCATATACGTTTTGTATTTGTGTTTCTAATTGTTTGGTGTCATACCCTTCATTCTCTAAAGTGGCTTTTATCTCATCTAGTATCTTATTTAATTCTTTTTGTTTACTCTCAAGTTTACTGTTATTTAGTTTAATATCATTTATTCTTTTATACCCAACATTTTCAGCTATTTTAATAGCTTTCAATAATTGAATTTTAAAATCCTTGTTCGCTTCTAAATTCAAAATAGAGAGGAAAGCATTTGATTTAAAATTGCATTTCTTAGCGTACTTTTCTACTTGTAATTTTTCTATAGATTTTATGTTGTTTTTATCTTCTTCTTTATTATTATAAGTATTATTAATACACTCCCATTTTTCTACACTGCTATTTTTAGTGCAAGTCTTTTTAAAATAAGCATTAACACGTTTTTTATGTCTTTCTTCTTTTTTATCTCTAAAGTGTTTATTGATTATAAGGTGACATTCTTTTTTAGGATATTTAAGTTTGTAATGAACTTCAGTACCCATGTTAACACCTAAATGTTTGTGATAATTAATTGTGACACCTAATATTTTTTCTAATTTATAGAGATAACTTTGTAGTGTTTTAAGTTTAACAGGTTTTTGGTCATTTTTTTTCATATTATTATTAAAGTAATAAAGTATGTTGCTTTGAGTGTATTGATTAAGATTTAAGTTCATGTAATTTAGTGTAGATACTAAAACGATTAATTTGTGTTGGTGTTTGTTGGTAGGTTTTTTTGTACCTTTCAT
>NZ_CP075384.1 GCF_023035875.1 Borrelia puertoricensis | reverse complement strand
TATTAAACTCCTATAATGTATTACTGTTAATCATAGTAACGCAATACCGGGTAAAAAGTAAACCTATTTATAATAAAAATATATTTTTATATAATTTAACAAAAAAATATATCAAAAATTTTGACAAAAACAATTTTTTGTTATATTATTTTGTTATAAATACATTATAGGAGTTTAAATATGGTAAATGTAACAAAAATAAATGAACAAAGATCAAAGGAAGAGATGCAACAATTTGATTTGTACGGACAAATGGTATTTAAGGGTTTTGAATCATTTGCATATCAAAGTCAAGAAAATCTTAAAGGTAAACAAAAACAGTTAAGTAAAATAAATAAGGTAGGACGTAAGTTACCAAAAATTGGTAAGAATGAGTATTTCAAGTTTAATAGTAAGGTTGACTTTAGTGTGCAAAGAGAATCGTTAAAGCGTATGGGAGCTAGTGAAGTTGGAAGCATGTTTATGGGAGCTGATTCTTTAGAGAAATTAATGCTAGAGCGAGTACTTAAAGCTATAGGAAGAGAAATACCATTTGAAGATAATTTGAGCATGAGAAAGGGAAAGATATTAGAATCTTTAGGATTTGATGAATTTGTTCGTATGAACGTGGATAATATTGAGGTGTTACATAAAAACAAATATGCAAATGGTGTTGACAAATATAATTACTTTAAAAAAGTTGAGGGCTGTGAGACATTAGTTGGTTCAACAATTGATGGATGGTTTGTAAATAACTCGGGAGAAGCCGAGTTACTTGAGATCAAAATTAGTGATAATTTTTACTTAAAAAGTGCAGCTATTGAATACAACAAGAATGGTAATTTTTTAGAAGATAAATATTTCTTCAAGTATTATGTTCAAGTACAAATGCAGCTACTCTGTACAGGTTTAGATAAGGGAAATTTATTTTTTATCATAGGTGGAGAAGCAATAAACTGTGTAATTGATAAGAATGATGATTTTATTAGTTATATAATGACTGAAGTTTCAAGATTAGAGGGAGAAGTTAGTAGTATTGCCCAGTCTTTAAAATCAAGTAGTGATATTGATATTAAAAATATTGATTTAGATGAGCTTAGTGATATTATCAGGGATTTTTTGAAAAATAATTTTTTATATGAAGAGCTATGTGATGTAGATTTCAAGCTTGAATTTTTAGAATTTGTAAAATCAAGTCAACTTGAGATTGATGAAGACGAAATTTTGGATTTAAGTAGACGTTTAGATGAGATTAATGCATTGCAATCTGAAATTGACAAAGTAGAAGAGGAGACTAAAAAGGCTCAGGCGTTAGAGTTGGCTAGGGTAACCAAACCTATTAAAGATAAACTTAAATTTCAAATAGATGATCTTTATCGTAAATTTTCTTTAAATGAACATATAAATTATAACTTTGATGGGAATAGGTTCTCTTTAGATATGAGTAAGAGAGCTATTAAGGATAGGTTTAAGTTTTTAAGCTGTGTTATAGACTTTACTTTTAGTAGTAATTCAAATGAATGGTCTACACCTATTTTAAAAGCTGTTTAAGGGTACCTTTATGAGATTTATGTTTATAGCTTTATTTTTAGTAATTACTTACAAGATTTTAAGATTTTTATGTAAGTTTGGTGTGAGAAGTATAAAGAATCTCATTCAAGCTTATTATGCAAGACGAGAATTTTTAGAAAATCTTGAGAGACTTGATTGTGATTTAAGACGTATGGAACTTTTAAGTAGGCTTCATGATGAGGAGAGTCCTGGTGTTTGATATTAACTCATTAAGTATGTCTGGTCGTTTAACAAGAAACTGTGAGGTTATTTATACTAGTAATAGTTTTCCTATATTAAAATTTACACTAGCTAATAATAGAGGTGTAAAGAAGAATAACTGTGTTAAAAGACAGGCTCAATTTTTTGACTGTGTGATTTTTGGAGCTAGAGCTGAGAGTCTTGCTGCTTTACTTAAACGAGGGGTTCAAGTTGTACTTAGTGGAGCCCTATCTTATTCAAGTTGGAATGATAAGCGTACAGGTGAGGGTAAGAGTAAATACAGTATTTTGGTAAATGATATTTGCGTCTTAAACTCATCAATTAAAACACAAGATATTAATGAGAATAAGCTTGAAGATGAGTTTTATGAAGATATTCCTTTTTAATATCTATATTTAAGTTAAGGGAAGTAGGGGTGGTGGTTTAAAAAATAAAGATTGTAAGTGAGATTATATATGAGAATAACGCAAAATAATCCAAATTTAGTCTCAGAAGTACGTCAGTGGGGATGTTACTTTTTATCTCTTCATTATTACGTATCAGTTTTTAAAAAGTTGCAGTTTAGTGTTCTTGATATAAATAGGAATTATCATAACTTTGTTAAGTCAGGGTGTATGAGAAGTAATTGTTATATTCTAAATCCATGCGCTGTACTGAGACGGTTTGATATCAGTGCAAGTGTGAGGTGGGAGGGCCCTGCTTACAGATGTTTAGATGGAGAATTTGAGATAAGTGAAGTTAAAATTAAAAATACACCAGGATATCATTTTATAGCAACTAATTTGTCTTCTGTACTTTATGATTCACTCTCTCTTAAAGAGCGAGGAAGGGAGTATAATGTTACGTCTAAACGTGTGTTTAGAAAAATATAAATCTCTATTTATAAAAAAAAGAGACTCTCCGGTCTCTTTTTTTTAATGGTAAAAGGTTAATATAAAAATTTTATAAATAAGCTGTATTTATTATACATAATATTTTGTAAAAAAATAGATATTTAGCAAAATTTATTTCAAGCTAGTTTTGATATCTTTGTAAGCCTGTATTTTACTTGCACTTGAGAGACCATAAACATTATCAATCTCAGAAGTAGATGAATATTTCATAAGTTCTTTTATTTGGAATGCATTATAACCACGTGATTTTAGAGTAGCTATGAATATATTTCTACATAAATGAAGAGATTTTCTTTCTTTAAATCCTCCCTTAATGAGTAATTCTTTAAATTTTTCGGTAATCTTTTTTATATTAATTTTATTATCACGAAATCTAATCTTACTTTTTTGAAATAGATATGTACGTCTTGCATCCATACCCCTTTTTTTCGAAATAAGTTTTATGGGCCCTCATAATAGCGTCAAATTCATCTTTATTAATTACAACTTCTCTTATGCAAACACCTCTTCTCTTTTTTGCAACATTAACACGCAGGCTATAGAGTAGTTCATTATTACTACCTTTTTCTTTTGATATCTGGTCAAGTTTTATATTTTGTACCTCAACACCCCTACAACCAGTAACTGAGAGTAAGTGTACAAACCATCCTGAAATGGGGTCTAGACTTTTAAGTCTCTCTATAGAGCGTTTTACGAGTCTAATTGTCTTGTCATTAAGATAAAATCTAGTTTTGGGTTTAGTAATAATTTGCTTTTTAGAAGGATTGGTAATTAACAACAGTTCTTCTCTTAAGAGTTCATTTTCTTTAATTAAATTTTTTATTTTTTCTTTAAGTAAATCATTCACTATCATGTAATTTTAAAGTTAACTAAATATTATAAAAATTACTAAACTTGTGTAAAAAATATTAGCAAATACTTACACGTAGAGTCAATTTTTAAAGGTCTACATTGTATAGAAAATATGCTCTTATACATATTTGTAATAAATATAAAGGATATTTTTTTGAGAATTTAGGGAATATAACTAGTTTTATTTCCATTGTTATTAACAAATACTTATAATTTTACTTTCTGTTTACTTTATCTGTCGCTTTAGTACCTTTCAACTTTGCAATGATGGATTACTTAGTACAAAATTTAAATTCTCTATCTCTGTTAACTTAAAGTTTACTTTTATAGTTACTCTTACCATTTTTATAACGAGTTTAATTTATAACTTATTTCCCCTATCAAATTTTATAAGAGTTTTTATTGATTTATTTTGATCATTGATGATGATATTTTATTTAAATCTTTATTAAATATCTTTTTTAATTTTTGGATGTGTTTTTATCTTTATCACTTAAATTATTACTTTTTATTTGTTTAATTTTAGTCCCATCCTTTTAACAATTCATGTGGATATTTATCTGTTCGTCCTTCGCTCAATAATTTTTTTACCTTTTCAAATGTTTCTTCATTGGTTTTAGATAAATTCAATATTGGAGCACCAATTTCGTTAAAAAGCTTACTCACATAATTGTTATAATTGTTATATGAGTCATCATCAATGTGGGGGCCATATTGGTTGTTATAGTTATCATATGCAAGACGAGAGGCTCCGTCTATTATATATTCTTCAAAAGTCATATGACTGGCTAATTTTTGTCTTTTTTTATCTAAAAAGTCATAAATAGGAGCAATAGCATTTATAATTTCTTTTTGTTTTTGTGGATTACTTTCAATCCAAGTAAAAAATTCTATTAATTTGTTTCTTACAGTATAGTGAACGTCTTTATGGGTATCCTTGGTTATTCTCTTTAATAAGTTGTACATTTGATCATTAGTGATTTTAATTTGATCAGCTTCATTTCTTTCATGTTCATTTCTTTCATGTTCATTTCTTTCATGAAGTTTTGTACCATGCAAACTAGCATCAGTCTTAGGTCCATTGCAAGAGTACATAAAGAATATATTTGTAAATACTAAAGTCAAAAATTTTTTCATATTAAAATTCTCCTTTTCAATTTATTATAACTGAATATAGTATTATATGTTTATTTACAGATCTTTAATGTACATGTACTTGTAAGTATTAATTGTTTTTGTAAAATTTATTGTTTTGTTATAAATTTTATGTTAAATATATTTTTGTTAACCTATTAGTTAACTTATATTAAAAGGTATGAGCAGGATAAAGAAATCATTAGATGATTATGTTGTGTATTTTAGAGAAGGGAAGCTTAATGACGCAAGGATAGCAAAAGAGCTTGGAGTTAGTCGTGTTAATGTAGGAAAGATGAGACGCAAATGGGAAGAGATTAAGGATGACCCTGAGTATATTAATGGTACTGCTAAGCTTACTATTTGTGAAGATACTTTAAATAATATATTATTTCATGCATCACAAAGTACAGCCCAGGCGCGTGATCTTAAAAGTCAGTTTAGTATGGCTAAAAGTATGTTGGGACTAGAATTTATAAATTCATTTAGTCGTTATTTAGAGTTAGAACTTAAAACTCATAATTACAAAATAGAAGAACTCGAGTCTCAAATTAACAATCTTTATAAGAAGACTTTAAGTAAAAAAGTTGCACATTCAGAAGAAGAGAGTCGTGAGCTTGAAGAGTTAAAACTTAAACTCGATGAGCTTAAAAGGGAGAGAGAACTTAAGAAGATGTCACTATGTTACAAGACAATGCTAAAGCTTAAAGCTACTGATACAGATGTGCGCTCTAAATTACAAATTTAAAGGATATGGTAATGGATATATATAAGCTGCCTATATTTAAAGAAATGCAGCGAGAGTACAAGCGTGATTTTGGTATTGATATAATGGATTTTATTAAGCCTAAAGCATTGGAGGTTGATTTTAAAGGGTTTGAAAGTAAATATTTAACTAAAAAACAACTTAAAGTAGTACGTAATATCGAGAAGAATAATCAAAGTAAAATTATCCTCTCAGGTGGGATTGCTAGCGGTAAAACATTTCTAGCATGTTATCTATTCTTAAAAATACTGCTTACAAATAGGAATGTGTATAAAAGAAATACTAATAATTTTATAATAGGAAATTCCCAAAAATCATTAGAGATTAATGTTATGAGTGAGTTAGAAGATATTGCTAGTATGCTTAAAATACCCTTTAGGCCAAAATTTTCTAATACATCATATTTTGAAATAGACTCACTAAGAGTTAATTTGTATGGTGGTGATAGGGCAAGTGATTTTGAGCGGTTTAGAGGCTCTAATTCAGCGCTTATTTACGTTAATGAAGCAACTACACTGCATAAAGAAACATTAATAGAATGTTTAAAAAGGCTTAGAGTAGGAATGCAGGCAATTATATTTGATACCAATCCAGATAGTCCTGAACATTTCTTTAAGCTTGATTATATTGATAATACAAAAATTTACTCTACATATAACTTTACAACATATGATAATGAATTAATTTCTCGGGATTTTATTAAAACCCAAGAAGAGATTTACAAGGACATTCCAACATATAAAGCAAGGGTTCTACTTGGAGAATGGGTCTCGTCCTGTGATGCGATATTTACTAATGTTAATCTTACAAGTAAGCATGAATTTATATCCCCAATAGCATATTTAGATCCTGCATATAGTATAGGAGGAGATAATACAGCCCTTTGTGTTTTGGAGCGAGTAGATCAAAGTTATTATGCGTTTATTTTTCAAGAAAAGTTACCAGTAGGTGATCCTAAGATGTTAAATACAATTAAAACTATACTTACAAATCTTAATGTACACAAACTATATGTTGAAGATAGGGATAACGTTTCTGGGCATGGGAATGTGACTAAAATATTTCTTAAACTTAGGGTGGGTATGAGTCATAATTTTAAAATTGCTCCAATTAAACCTATAAGTAATAAATTTACTAGAATTGCTACATTAATAGAGCCATTTGCAACATCTAAACTTAGTATTATGGATTATTCAAGTAAGTCAGCTATATCTGATATTTATAAGTACAAAGGAGATGGGAAGAGTGATGATGATTCATTAGATAGCCTATCAGCATCATATATGTTATTGACTCTAAGTATGCGTACTCTTAAAGCTCATTTTACTAAAATAAGGTTCCTATAACCGTTAAAATATTATATAATAATTACATAAGGAGTGTTTTTATGGGACTTGCTCAACGAGTTATTACTCAGCAAATGGTTATAGCTGAACTTACTAAAGCCGGTATTAAGAGAGATATTGCTATTGACCTGTCTTATAGGTATTATCGTAATGAGCTGACTTATAAAGACATTGAATTCTTAAAAGAAAACTTTGATATAAAATTGAAACACTTAGAAGATGGGATTAGTAGTGTTAAGGATGAGCTTAATACCAAAATAGATACTAAATTTAATGAACTCGATAAAAAAATAGACACCGTTGAGAGTAACTTTAACCTTAAGCTTGAAAAAGTTGAAGCTCTCTTACAATCTGAGATTCAAAGGGTTGAGACAACTTTAAAATCTGATATTAGAGACCTTGACAATAAAATAGATGCAGTTGAGAATAATCTTAATAATAAGATAGATACTAAATTCAATGAACTTGATAACAAGATAGATACAGTCAGAAGTGAATTAAAATCTGATATTAAGGACCTTGATAATAAGATAGATACTAAATTCAATGAACTTGATAATAAGATAGATACTAAATTCAATGAACTTGATAATAAGATAGAGAAATCTACATTAGAATTTAAAAACACATCTAAACTCCATAATTGGATGTTTGGTACTATCATAACTCTTACTTTAGGTATTTTATTAGCATTATTATTGAAATAATTTTTATTTCCCCCCCCAATTAGTACAGATACAATAAAATATCTATATATTATTGTATCTGTATTTGTTTCTTTTATTTTGACAAAAACTATTATTTTTGCTACAATCTATATGCAAACTGAAATTAAAGGAACAAATTTGTATTATTTTGATGAAATAAAGAAACGATCAAATAAGATCTGTCCTTTGGAATTATATAAATATTCGCTTGTTTTTAGGAACTATATAGAGAATCCTGCTGAGGATGCACTGAAGAATGGTATTCATCTTGCAAGTTTAGATAATATTAGTGAATCTGAGATAGCAAGACTTAAAAGAGAGCTTAAAGATGCTCTTTTAAATCTTATAATTAGTTATAGATTTAATGGTGCAGGATATATTTTAGTTCTAACTCGTGATGAACTGACAGAATTAGAAGAAGAAGTAAATTCTGAATTGCCCATTGGATTTAAATATCTAGATTTCAATTTAGTTAAAGATTTGGGCATTTATGACCAGTATATTACTTACACAGTAAAAGAAGGAAATACTTCTTACTCTTTAGTTAAGATACATAAGAGTAGGGTAATAATTTTTGATAATTATGATTATATCTTAAAACGTTACATACCATGTTATAGTGAAAGTTTTTTACTTAATATTTATCTACTTGAGAAAATTTATACACAGATAGATAAGAGAATAGAGACACATAATTTTCTTTTTTATAAAGATGAAGCATTAGTTGGACTTCAAGATGCACTATCAAATGCAACTGCATCATTAAACAGCTTAACACATAGAAATAATAGTAATAATGGATTATTTGCAGGTCTATTTCAAAGACAAAGACAGGATAATAACAGCATATCTGATCTTAAGAGTATTAATGATAGTCTCTCAAGAGAAATAGAGAGATTAAAGTCAAGTTTAAATAATGAAGGAATATTTTACACTTCAACAACAGATGCATCATTAGAGGTAATTAAGTATGATTTGTCTTATTTAAAAGAGGCATTGGCATTAGTAAAAGCTAAGATAGGAGCAGATACAAAAGAGCCACTAACTCGAAGTTTTAATGAACAGACTAAAGGTTTGGGAAATGATGGGAAGGGAGATAGATCCAATTATTATGATTTTCTTAAAGGAATACAAGAAGCAGTAGAGATTGCTGTCAATATTAAACTATCTAGGTATTTTGATTTAGAGATGAAATTTAATTCTCTTGTTATGCTTAGTGAAGAAGAGAGAGTAGATAGAGATCTCAAATTAATAGAATTTTTCGGTAAATATAGTGAACTTATAAATAAAAGTGTTTTAAGCAAAGATGAGATATCAAAGCTAAAAGAAAAATTATTTTCAATTTAGGTTAAGGAGTTTTCATGGAAAAAGATTCAGATGTAAATACAGAAGAAGTAGTAATACAGACTAATGATAATAGCTCTTCTGATAAGTTTAAACGTATAAGTCAAGAAGAGTTTGAAGAGTATATGCAGCTTAAAGAAAAGGTAACTCGAGAAGATGAAAGGGTTAATAAATTAAGTATAAATGACCGAATTGCACGTGAACTTGCAAATGCGGAAGATAGAGAGCGAGTAGAGAAACAGTTACTCTTAGAAGCTGAAAAGATAAATGAAATTGATCAATTAGCAAAAGCACATTTAAGCAAGCATTTTGATAAAGATACTCTTCTTTCTAAAGGTTATTCACTGAAAGAAATAATGCAAGCACAAAGAAGAGAGTTAGTGAGAAAATTTGTTCCTAAAGAACAAATAAAAGCTATTTCCAAGCTAGATAATTTTGAACATTTAGATGGAGAGATATTAGAACAACTTGTATCTTTAGCAAAAGTAAATATAAGTATGAGAAAACGTGCTGCAAGTAATATTGATTCTAAGCGTGGTGATATTATCTCTAAAATAGAGAATAGAATATCATTATTAGATTCAGGGTTCTCACCAGTTAACTTTGATGAATTTAATATTTCTGTTGCAAATGCTTATAAAGATAGAATACATGAGTTTTATAACCTTAAAGAGAAAAAAACAGCTTAAGGAGATATATGCATGTCAGAGACTATAACAAAACTTAAAGAAGAATATGATAAAAAGGTAAAAGAAATACAAGACCTAATGAAAAATCCAAATAGGGATCCTGGTCTTTTTAGTAATAATGTTGATTTTAGAGATAAGAATTTAACCTTTGCTAATTCTGGTGGAAGTATCACTTCAAAAGTAGATAAGTTAGAGAATTATCCTGTTAAAGGATATCCATACAAACGTGGTGTTAAGTTATCTTATGAGGCAAGTGATAATACTGAACCTTGTGTAGAAGCTGGGGGTGGTACTGATTTATATGGTATATGCATAGATATTGATGACTTTACTGGTATAGCAACTGTACTGCCAATAACAAATAATTTTACGGGATATTTAGTAGTAAAACAGAGCAGTCAAAGTTCAATTAATCCTGGAAATAAAATTAAAATTAATACAGATGGTGAAGTTGAAAATAACAGCAGTTCAGGTGGTGTTAATGGAATAGCCTTATCAAAGGCATTTCAAGTTAATACTAACTTATACATAGCATTAGTAAGTATATGTGGAAACAGAGGTAGTTAAGAATAGTGACTAGCAAAGCAAACCCATCAAAAGATGAACTTAGAAGTGATCATGATACTCAAACTGATTTTCAAATGGGTGATATTGATTTAAGTGATACAGAAGATCAAGAGCTTTTTAAGAATCTATTACAAGAATCCCAATTACAAGAGGATTCTACAAGATCAAAAAGACGAAGTAAAAGAAGCACCCCAATATTAGAAGAAACTACTGAAGGTAAGTCACTTAAAGAGATTATCTTAAAATTAAGGAAATACTTTAAGAGTTTTGATACTCAAGCTGCTGTGTTTAAAGCACCAACTACTTTTCAAGATAAAAACATAAGAGTAGATGCAATTTCACAATCTCTCTCAAGTAGTACAGATAAATTAGAAGAATACCCAGCTTTAGGATTTCCATATAAGCGTGCAGTAAAGCTAAAAGTAGAGACAGATACTAAAAAAAAATGACGAAGTTCAAGTTGAAGTTAGTGATGGGAATAACATGTATGGAATATGTGTTGATATTGATCCTTATACTAATGTAGCAACTATACTTCCTATTACGAATAATTTTACTGGATATGTAATTGCCCAAAGCTCTGATAGTTTTAAGATAGGTGATAAATTAGATTTTAATTCTAATGGAGAAGCTGTTAAATCATCTAATACCTCATCAGTCAAAATTAATGCTATAGCATTATCAAATAAATTTACAATACAACTTACTAATGATGAGAGTAAGAAAAGCAATGATGAGTATACATTAAATTTAGTTAAAATAGCTCTTTATGGAAATAAAGCCATTGGTTAAAGGAGAAGATTTACATATGTCAAATGTAACTCAGTTAGTACAACAATATGAAGAGAAAGCTAATAGTATTAAAAAGTTAATGAAAAATCCTATTAGTGATGCAGGGGTTTTTAGTAATAAAGTTGATTTTAGGGATAAAAATTTACACTTTGCCAACCAAGGTGGGACTGTAACTAGTAGTAAAGACAAATTAGAAAATTATCCTGTCAAAGGTTATCCATACAAAAGAGGAGTAAAACTAGTTGTAGAAAATCCAAGTACTTCTAATAACAATCCACACTATGAACCACATGTTGAGGTTGGTGGTGAGAATGATCTATATGGAATATGCAGTGATATAGATGAGTTTACTGGCATAGCAACAGTAATACCTATTACAAATAATTTTCAAGGGTATTTAGTAGCCAAACAAAATAGTGGTATAAAAAGAAAAGATAAAGTTAAATTTGATACAAATGGTGAGCTTGAAAAAGATAGCTCAAGTAATGGCAAAATTAATGCCTATGCTTTATCAGATGCAATTTCACTTGATGGTACTACAAACAAAATTTGCATAGTTAATGTAGCTATTTACGGTAATAAATCTAGATAAACTTAAATTAGTTAAAGGAGGTTAAAGATGTCAGAATTATATGATCAAAATTATTATGCAAAAGAAATAGCGAATATTTTCTCAGAAATTAAATTACCAGTATTTTATAACTGGTTTTCAAAAGAACAAATTGAAGATGTTGATTTAAAGATGGGATATTTAAAAACAATTAAATGGGATGCATTTCTTAATGCTAATCCTACAACATTAGTAAATGAAGTTAATACTATTGCAACCATTGGATTTCGTTCAGAGTCAGTGAGACTTAATTATTTAAAGTTACAATATAAATTTAGACACTTAAAACAAACTTCTGAAAAATTTTATAAAGATAATGATTATGCTGGAGATGTAAATAATAATTTACTTCCATTTGGGGAGGCATATAAACTTGCAACAAATGAAATAATAAAACTGATAAATCATTTTGTATTAACAGGTACTGTGTCAATCCAAAAAGATGGAAAGAATCAAAAACGAATGTTACCTAATATGTATGGGCTCTTAAATATGCCAGATCAAGTAAAAGAAGAGGTAAGTAGCAGCGACAAAGAAAAAATGGATAAAATATTTGAAAGTATCGAAAAGGGTCTTGCAAAATTAGAGCTAGGAGATGAATTCTCAACTCCTATGATGGTATTAGTTGATCCAGTAACAAGTTTAAAGTTAGTTAAACCATATGCAATAACAAATTCTTCTTCATCATCTAATGTTTATTCTTCTAATGATTCTTGGGAGGACTTCCTTATTAAGACAATAAAAGCTGTTAATAATAGAAGAGAAGTATATATTGAAACAAGTAATTTACTTCAAAATCAAATACTCATTTATCCATTAAATGCTGAACTAATTAAGTTCAAACCAAGTAAATATATGCTACCAATGCCAAATGAGCAAGTGGATAGAGATTCAACTGATATTGCACATTCATATCTTGATTTTGTACTTGGTGGACTCTTAGCAACAGAGAAAACAATTTTACGAGTTGATATTAAACAATCTTAAAGGTTAACCTGGTAATGCAACAGAGAACAGCTCAACAAGAGATAGAGAGACAAGAAGAAGAATTATTTATAAGCAGGCTTCACTCTAATATTATTTCCCTTTTGGGAATAAGCATAGAAGAATTTTCTATTCAAAGCTTTATGATGCAAATTAATCTCTTAGAGTCAATATTATTAGCTAATGGAATCCAGTCAGAGAAGCTTACTTATAATGATATCTTCTTGCTTACTTACTATCATATTGGATGTGAACTGAGGAAAAAGGGGATTGTCCGTGAACTTGAATTTGAGAGAATAAAGAGAGAAAAATTCAATGAACTTGAAATTGACTATCACCCTATATCTGATACTAGTCAATCTGACAGTTGTAATAAAAACTTCTGTTTACGATTTGATGCGTATCTAGATAAAGTTAAAAGAGATACTACTTCTCCTTCCTGTATAGGAGTTGTGTAATGAATAATCTTAGAGATAAGTTATCACAAATGTCACAACGTATGATATTTACATACAAAGCCCCTGCTCCTTTACGTTTATATAAATTTGAAACTATTACACTTGATGATAATTCTTATCAGAGGGTATTTAATAAAGAAGACTACTTAGAATTTACAGGCATTATTATAGATATAAGTCCCCAAGAATTAAGGATGATTTATGACTCAAATTTATTTGATTTACAAGGACTCTCTAAACTTTATACAAGTGATGAGATTATCTTCAATCTTCAAGATAGAATTTCTATAGGTGATAATTATTACGAAATAGTAAGTATTGACTCTTCTATTGGTTACCAAACACTAATTTTAAAGGATATTGTATGGAAATAGAGTTAGAGGTTGGTTGGTTTGGGGGCAGAGCTAATGTTGCACGCATGCATGAGATTGGCGCTAATAATTTACCAGTACGTAAACATTTAAGTGAAGTTGCTGCTAGTTGTGAGTTTAGAGAATATATCAGTAATGATTATATAAAAAATGAATTTAAACGTGATCCTAGATCTGGAATGAGTGCCATTGGAGAAGCATTTATAACTTATTATCAAAATTATGTATTGTCAAATAAAATCAAGCCTGAACTTAGTCCAAATACAATTAAGCAAAAACTAAAAAAGGTAGTGGTAATCCAGAAATTACTCTTGTTGATACTTCACGAATGCTAAATGAGATTAGTTATAAGGTGAATTGAGTGCTTATTGGGTTAGAGGTTATACTTATGCATATAATTAAAATACTAAATGACTTTAAAGAATATGCTCATGCTAAAAGTGAAAACATATGTAAGGTTATTAATACATATAATCATCCATATCTACTCTCTAATATAACTACGAGAGAACCTAATATTATTGCATTTAAATTTACATCTGAAGATGGCTTACTTGCTCACAACTCTCATTATGGTACTTTTTATGATAATATTTGTGAGTTTAATATTAACTTCCAAATATTTATTATCTCTCTTGTAATAAATTCAAATGACTATGATGCTTACAATAGAATGTTGACTTTATATAGTTTACTTAAAGAATTTTTACATAACAGAGTAAATAAATACACAGTTAAGGACGCTCATGAACCTGACTACATAAAACATCTCAATATCTATATACGTCCAACATCTAATATGCAAAATACAGGTCTCATTACTTTGGGAACAAAATGTAGTAACACTGCTTATAGCTCATCAGCTAGTTTTAAAGCTGGAATCCAAATATTTGAAAGGAAGGAGTAATACTTTGCCACAAGATACAATTAGTGTAAATCTAATTAATAATAAAGTACATAACACAACAATAAACTATTATTCTCCGTTACTAGTTTATAAAACATTGAAAATAAAGGTGAATAAAGATAGTGCAAATTATAAAGTCTTAAGTCTGACAATAAATAACTATGAAAAGCAAATAGAAGCATTAGAAAAGGAAGATAGTAATGGAGAGGATGAATTTACTAAAGAAAAGGAACTATTAAAGAATGTTATGTCTGATTTCTTTAACTCTCCCAGTGTAGCATTAAAATCTGCTATGCTCTTTATTTATAAAGATAAACCTGAGACTATTAAGACTTATCTTAAAACACACAGACACTCATTTGTTGTACTTATTAATACTTATGATAAAGATAATAATGGAGATGATGGGCTAGTTGTATACAAAGATGATTACTTGAAATTCAAGATGCCTGATACTTTTTTTGTTTTCTCTACTAAAGAGAGTGAAATAAAAGAAATATTTAAAAACCCAGGCTCCCTAGAGAAAACAAATAATATCGTTATTTATAGTAATAAGCGAGATAATCTACATCTTAAATTTACAGCTAAGTATTTATATGAAGCTTGTATGTTTCATAGTGTAAATCCATATGGCATGAATCTTGCTGCAAGACCACTTGTTGATGATGAAGTAATAACTAAACTAAGAACTGCAAATATTAATTTCTATTCTTATCTTAACGAAACAGGTCTTGATAAAGTATCAGCATTTAAAGAAGGAGTTGATCTTGCAGGAAATCCTATTGACCAGTTATTTACTTATCACTATATAAAACAAGAAGCAATAATTGAACTTATTAGAATTTGGAATATTAATAATAGACAAAATAGTAAATTATCTAGGTTGCAATTATCTGGAGCAAGAGATAATGCATATACATCAGCAATTGAATGCTTACTAAAGAGATATATAGAGAGAGGACTTATTGTAAGCTACTCAAACTTAAATATTATACTCTCACCATCACCACAACTTAAATTAGAACTAACTATTGATATTACTTATAACTACAGTATCAACTCTCTCTCTTTCATTATTACAACCAAAGATATAACTGATTACTTAAATAAACTCGAAAATTAAGGAGGAGATATGGGATTATATGATTTAAAGGAAGTTTATCTCTCTATCTCGGGAAGACAAATTAATAGTGGAAAATTAGAACTTACAAGTGAACCTACAACTAGAGCAGTAATTAGTAATGAAGACAGAGGAATGCCTGTTATCAGTCTTCGAGATCCAAAAACCATTACTTATATATTTAGTATTGAAGTAACACTTGGTAGTCATGATTACATATTACTAACTCAACTCTCTGATGACCAATTTTACAACATGAATGTAAGTAAAGAAGATAAAATGATGGATTTGGTATTTAATGATAGAATAACAACAAAAATAATCAGTAACTGTGCTGTATTTACTGAAGAACCATCAAGAAATTATTCGGCAGAAGCAGAAAAAGTTACTTTTGAAATTAGAGCTATCAATTGCCAAAAAATAACACCTAAAAATTAAAGGACACAAAATGATTACAAGATATAAAATGAACATATTAAGCAAAGATAAAACTTATGAATACCAAATAAAAGTATTACCTGTTTATACGTGGGACTCTATACTTGGATTTAATCAAGAAGAAGCCATAAATAAACTTAATGATGTTAAGTATTTGAAAGAAATAACTAATTTAATGATCAAACCCGGGTTTTTAGATGAGTTTTACGTAATACTGGATTACAATAGAGAATTCATAAGTTATTATAAAGATTATCTTATTGCTATTCTTTATTCTATAGAGTTTAATACATTTCATTTAGACTCAGAATTTAAAAAACCAGCCCTCCTTTTTCTTAAAGAATATGAGAATAATGTTGGTGATTTTGTTACTTTTGATTACATTACCGATGAATTTAATTATGAATGTGTAATTTCAAAACTTAAATCAAAGGCTAATAATGAAACATATAGATAAATTTGTTGAGAGTATTAATGCTACTCGTACTCGTTACTTTGCTTTAATTGACGATATAAAAAGACATAAATATTGGCTACCAATAATAACAAATATCTGTTCATACAAAGAAATTAAATGTATGACATACGATGAATTTATAGAAGTAAGCAAAATTGCTGAAGCTAAGATAGAGAAGGAAATACTTGAACTGATTTTATCTAAATAAGGACACTTATGGATAATAAATTTACCATTAAATTTAAAGGTATATTAGATCATGCATCAACGAAAAAAACATTAGAGAGAGACATATCAAAATTAGAAGAGAACTTAAAACCCAAACTTTCTTCTCTCAAAAGTACGAAAGATATAATTAAAGCTAATTTAAAAGATAAAAATGCAGAACTTGCAAAACAAAATAAATATGAACGTTTAAGAGAGCGAGTAGAGAAATTTAGACTCTCTGAGACTAAAAAACTAATGAAGCAAGGACATAGCTTTGAAAAAGCTAGACGTGAAGCTTTTAGACGTTCTACCATGTCTACTAAAGATCTACGTAATTTAGAATTTAAGTCACTTAAAGCAAACTCTAAAATACAACAAAATTTAATAAAAAAAAACAATTTGACTTCTAAAGTCATAATAGGAAGTGCAATTGGTAATATAATAGCTAGTTCCATTAAAGGTGCTTCCTCTAATATGTTTGCATTTGCAAAATCATCAGTAAAAGATGCTTCAGAAAGAAAACGAATAGGTACCCTAAACTCTAGAATTTTCAACACAACTGAAAAAGGCAAGCTATTAAATACTATATCGAGAATTAAAACATTTGAAAGGGGAACAACCCAAGAAGAATTCTTAAATAAAGCTGCTGTTATTAAAAGCACTCTTAAGAATGCTGGACTAGAGAATGAAACTAATTTACTTAAAGCAGTAGAACTAGCAGCTAAACTTAAGGCTAGTGGACTCTCATCAAGTGATGATGCTATTTCTTCCGTGGTTGACTTATTACGCGGCGAAGGTGGTTCAATCTTCAATCTAATGAGTCAATTTGATAAATTTGGTAACAAGTATCTTGAACATGCTGAGCGTAAATGGCAACAGGATACTTTTCACGATATGGGTTCAAGAGTAACAAAACTTGATGACGTGCTAAGTGATTTTAACGAATTAAATCTCACAAATACTACAAGCTCTTATGACTCTGCAACAAGTAGTATGGATAAGATAGATGAAGAATTAAAAAAATTAACTGCGTCCACATTAACACCTTTAATGGATTTTTCTGCTAAAGCACTTAAAAAGATCAATGAATTTAACTTTCATAAAGATATCGTTGATCCTATAATAAACGGAATTAAAAGCATTTTTAGTTTAGATAGACTTATTGCAAGACTTAAATCAATATTGCCCTTATGGATGGGAGGAGATAGTGGTGAGAGCTTATCAAAAATTACTCATGAAGATAAATCTATTACTACTCCTCCCAGTGGTACTTAAAATAGGGAGACATTTATGCAACCTATGGAAATATTTCAAATTATTAAAGATACTGTAACACAAATATTTGCTTTATTTAGCACAGATAATTTTATTGTTCTCTTCCCAAGACCTGATCTTAAGGGACTTGGGTATTTGCCCCAATTATTCTTTATTAAACCTAAATTTGAACTTATAACTCGTACTTATAACACCACATGTTCCAAACGTCCTGTAATCAATTACTACTTAAGGAAAGCTGAATATGTAAGTTATAACCCTGTACTTACAGGAGAAGTTATTGCTTTAAATGGTGGTGTACTTACAAGTCTTTATAAGAATATGTTAGCTCCACTGAAATTAACTCCTTTTGGTAACTCACTACTTGAATTTGATAGTAATTTAGTTAAAGAACAACTGGCTGGTAGACTTCAAGCACAAGTTCCCTTTACTGCTTATAGTCCAACTTTTGGCATTAAAGAATTAGTTGTAATTACTTCCCTAACATTTAAAGATGTGCCTTTCATAGATGAAGTTGAGCTTAATCTTAACATGGAAGTTATTAAAACCTTTCATTTGGATAAATACAAAGGATAAGCTTGTGATATTACTTAAATATGATTTTAAGATTGAATTTTACTCTACTATTAGCTCAAATAAAAATATTACTGGTGATGCAACACCAGAACACTCTCCTAAAATCATTATCAACACACAACATGGCATTTATGTTGATATCTCAATATCTAATATCTATTCAAGTTACAATTTTGTAAGGGCAAAACAAGCCAAACTTGTTCTTTGGAATTTACACCTCGATTTCAACAATCACATACATGAAGGAGATATTGTAAAGATATACTATAAAAAATTTGCTCATGAAGACTCATTTACATTTATTATGGCAGGTTATCTGGGAGTCCCAATGAGCAGTGACTATCCTAGTGGTGATTTTAGCATAGAGCTTGAACTTCATTTAGCATCAAAGAGTAATTTCTTTAACCGAGAACTTGAAACAAAACAATTTAAAGGAATGACGGTCCAGGACGCTATAAACTTTGCCTTTCCGGGTAGAAATATAATCAATATGAGCACTAATGACAGACTTAAAATCATAGAAGAGCATATTTATGCTAGAACTCCAAAAGAATTTATAGAAAAATTATCTAAAAAATATATACAAAATGTTATTGCTGATGTTGGTAATGGAGTTGATTTGGTTGAATGTAATTTCATATTCACAAATCATCAATTAACCGGTCCTGATGCTCATTATGAGTCACTTGAGGATTATGGTCTTGAATTTATCCCAAAGCAAGAAATTACTATAGGCACTACTCTTAATATAAGACTTATATATTGGAGAGCAAAGCTTACTTATACTCATAAATTAAAAGTTGGTGACAGAGTATCATTTAGAGATTCTTTGGGGAATATAATAAAGAGCACGATTTGTGAAACTAATGCTTCTCTAAGCAATACTGGTGAATGTTCACTTAACTTAAAGCTTTATGATGACATTAATCATCTAAAAATAAAGGAGAGGATATGAACTTTAATTATGAAATTTATAGAATGAATCAGAGCATGTCTGGTTCTGCTTTAACTCAAGAAGAGAGCAAAGAATGGATAGCTAACAATATATGCATATCAAAAATAGGAATTATAAAATCATTTAACAGCGATACTCAAGAAGGTATTGTAGACATTGACGAATATAAAGGACTTGAGATTCACACTCGTAATATATCAAATATTAGTCTAAGTCTTCACAAAGATGACAGAGTAGTACTTCTTCAATCAAGTATTAATCTATTTAATACAGATGACAATATATATTTTGATAAACATCATTTTTATATATTAAGTGCAATTGACCCTAAGTATCTTAAAATATATGCTAAACATAAGTTGGATATACGTAATGAGATAACTAGTCTTAAAGACATCTTAGAGGCAATAGTAAATGCTATTAATAACTTAAGAATTATAGGAAATTCAAGCATTGATTACTCTTCTCTCTCTTACTATACATCAAGAATAAATAGCAAAATTAATAATTTATTTAATTAGTTTTTTGATATTTTTGTTATACATTTCCTTTAAGTTAAAGGTTAAAGATTGATTTACATAGGTTAGTATGGATTTAAAGGTTGATTTGCAGTTTAATTTAGTATCAGGCTCAGACTTACAGATTGCTGATGGAATAGAAGAGCAAAAACAAAGATTATTTATTTTCCTTAAAACCCCTAAAGGAAGTCTTGCTCTAAATCCAACATGGGGATTTGATTATACACATATCCTTAAATTATGTAAGCTTGGCACTCTAGAGCAAATTAAATATTATCTCTACTCTGTTGCCCAAGAACTGGAAATTGATCTTACTGGAGTTAACATTAATATAAACTCAAAACTGCTGCAAATTACTCTCTATTTTCCTGGTGATTCTTTTCAAATGGAGATTTGCATATGAGTATTGCTTTTGATAATAATTTCGGCATTCTAAAACAAAATATCTCACAAATAATTAACACAAAGAGAGAATATTTAAAACAGACACACGGTATTGTGATAAAAGATGACCCATCATCCATTTACAACATAATAGCTGCTTCTCTTGCTACAGTAGAGGAACAAATAATTAATGAACTTAACCTTTTTATGGATAAACTTAAACCACAAGGTGAGTATTGGAAGGCTATAGAGTCTCATATAAGTGTTAAAAGCACCACTCATGAAGCATTAAGAAATGCTATACTGAACTTACCGAATGTAAAATACGTTAACATTGTAAGCACAGCAGGAAAAGCTAATATTTATCTTATTGTTAATGATACCATCTTAAACGACTCTAAGAACACAATTAAAGATTCTACATTCAAAGCAAACCTTTGGGAAGTACTTTATAGCACTATTCCTAGTGGCACTATCTTAGAAGGTGATATTGATATTGATGGAATAAATAGCCACAATCAAGTTAAATCTTATAAAGTCTCTCTAGGAAAGACTAAATATATCTATCTTAAAGTAAAATACAAACTGGACCTTAAAAATCACATTTATCTCAATATCGACATGCAAATAAGAGAAATATACAGGAGAATTATCAATAATAATTACTCTGACATGGGAATCGGTTTTGAATATCAAGATTTTACTGCTCCGGTTAATGAGATAAAAGGCATTCAAGGACTTAAAATTAACGCCTGCATTAAAGACAATCCTGAGACAAGTATAAGTAACATTAGCACAAGTGATTTTAAAGAGAATCAAGATATTGAAATCAGTCCATCAGAAATACTTAACTTCAGTCTCACTGATAGATTACTTATTGATATTCAAACTTAAGGAGATATATTGAGCATACCAGGTTTTCTTCATAAAACACAAATAGAAAAATTTATACGTTCAGAATTAGATTATGCAAATAAAATACTTGAAGAGATAAAAACTCTAAATTCTAATTTCTCTGGTATTATTGCTAGTAACTATCTATCTTCTCATTTTATTGCTGTCTGGTTATCAAACGTATTTAAAACTTTTCACTATAAAAGTCGCCCATTAAAAGAGCTTGCAAGCAATATTGACAGCGTCATTTTTGCCTTAAGACATATTGGTACTGATGAGTCATTTATTAGATTATTTAAAGCTTTTCTTAATGTTGATATTGAAATTACAACACCAGAAGCTGGGGTTATTAGTATTAAATTACTTGGAAGTATAAAAACTAATTTCATATCATATATTACTCCTAGTACTGCTGTTGGAGTAAAACCCAAACGTATACGCTTACGTCAATCAAAACAA
Source organism: Borrelia puertoricensis (assembly GCF_023035875.1). Lineage (NCBI taxonomy): Bacteria > Pseudomonadati > Spirochaetota > Spirochaetia > Spirochaetales > Borreliaceae > Borrelia > Borrelia puertoricensis. Next base: position 7,103 of record NZ_CP075384.1, on the reverse strand, counting down.
GGATATGAAGATAAATATAAAATACTAGCATTCAATTTCATTCCTAAAGGATATTCTCATTCAATTTATGCTTTTATTAAAGGCATGATTCCTATAGGAAGAAAACTTAAAATTATTGACAATCAAAATATAGAAGTTGTTTCTTTTAACTAATGGAGGTATCATTTGTCAACAGATGAGAGACTTTTAATGGACGAGAATGAATTTATACAAATTAAAGATTTAAATAGGGTAAATGATATAAAAAATAGTGATTTACTTTTATTAGATGATGGTGTTGCAAGTTGTAATGCAATTACTTATGAAAACTTCCTTCAAAAGACTAAAGATAAAACGTTTAAAGGAGAAGGACTATCTTACTTTAAGGAAGTAATTAAAGACACTATTGCAACAGAACTTGCTGAGAATAGTGAATTTACAGATAAACTTTACTCTAAACTACTAAGCAAACTTATGAATAATGACTCAAGTTATAAGAGTAATTTATCTAGCTATATCAGAAGTGAGCTTACAAGTAATATGAGTTCTTATTCGCATTTCTCTAGTTCAGACAAATTTGTTACTATATCAACTTATAATTCATTACAAAAAACTACAATACCTGAATATTTATGTGGCATTCCTTCAAGTTTTAGCTCATCAAGAACATCAACTACAAGTACGCGCATTTATGAATCTTCTCTTAGAGATAGGGCTTATAAACTTAATATGACACAAAACACATCAAGTCAAGATGTTACACTTGTTTTTTATAAATTTGAAGATGGTAAACCCATTTATCTAGATGTTTATGTTGATATTGAAATCAATAGTTATCATGATGTTACAAAAAGAGTATATCTTCAATACACTGATGAATCAAGTAGATCAATTGTATATGAGAGAATAGGAAAAAATCTAAGATTAAATGATTATTCTCCTCTATTTAGAGGGTGGTATATGCAAAAACGTTCATATACAGGTGGTACAGTCCCCTCTTTAGTAAAACTGTAATTTTACTTTACAAAATATAAAAAAATATTAGTTTTTGGTACTTTTTGTAATATACTTTATTTATCTTTTTTATGTGAGGTTACAAGGTTAATGGATCATTTCACTTTAACTAAATTGTCTGAAATATCAGAACTTTTAATTAATATCAATGAAATTAAATTAATTGTCATTGCCACTTTTATTTTAGGTATAGGACTTATCTTTAAACCGGTAATTAAAGATATCATAAGTTTATTAGCAACTAAATTTAAAAGAAAACATAAAGGAAAGGATTAATCAATGACACTTGACATTAGTTCATTAAATACTGCTTTAAATGCAATAGAAACATTATTTAGTACACTGTCTAATTTTGAAGATGGCTCTTTTAACGTGAATGCTCATAAAATATTTATGCTACTTAATGAAGTTTACACAGAATACAGAATTATTTTCACTAAAAACATGGAAAGATTAGAGAATGCATTAACTCCCCAAATCCAAGAAGCATTAACTCCTATTAATAACAAAATACAAGAATTTATAGAAAAGGTTAATAATAATCCTGAAAACATGAGATTGCCAAAATGGGAAGGAATAAAAGAATCATATTCAAAGGAGTTATAAATTGAATTTAACTACTGCAAAATTAAGTATAGATATACTAAACAAATTTACAGAACTGCTAAAGCAAGACTCAAATACCAACACACAAAAATACATTAATATCTTTAGCAGAGTAGTAAATTACTTTTATTCTATGTACAGGGATAATTTAATTAAAAGGGAACAAGCTGAAAGCACGAAAATACTATCACAATTTGATGACATCTTAAGAATTAATTTAGAGATAATAGATAGCTCTAATGAACATTTAAGTAAAGAGAATACAAAACGCATTGCTTCACTACGTTTAAAGAGAAATAAGCTTATGCATGCTTATATTAATAAGCTTAAAGAAGAGGACAGAAATAATGAATAGACTATTTAAAGTTGTTTTCATTTGTGCTATTACTCTAATTATGAATTGCACAACCATTGCTTCCTTAACTAAAGAACCAACTATGCCAGATGATTCTAATTTAGAATCAATAAGTAAATACGAATCTGAACTCTCAAAATACGTACTTTATTTACAAGGATTTTTAGTTGATGCTAAGAAAAAGGTAAAGAATGAAGATTTTCCCAAATTTACTTTTTTTGATGCAAGCAAATTAAAATCAGAACATACAATCAAAGCATTAAACTTTAATATCTCCCTACTGCAAGAATATATCTCTCAAACAAAACCTATTGCTGAAGATGTATATAAAAGATATACGAAATTAAAATAATTTTAATGAGTAAGCCCCTATTGGGGCTTACCTTTTATGCAGATCTAAATAAACAATCAAATTCCTTATCAGTAGATAAATGCCCAAATAATTTCAGTGGACTATTACCAAGCTTATCTAAATCAAAAGCTAAAAATACATCAAACTTTTCTATCTTTTCTGGGTCTCTACTACTCTTACTAAAATACTCTTTTATCAAATTACACCAATACTGTATACTCTTTAATGTTTTATTTTTATTAAAGTATTCAAGTATACTCGAATCATCTCCAACCTGAATAGATTTAAGATATGAATTTATCTCTTCTAAACTGTTAAATGGTTTATTAAGAACAAATTTATGCATGTTACGTGCTGCTATGAGTAGATTTCTATAATACTTAAATTTATTTGTCTCTACATTGATCTTAGACTTAGATTGGTCAGTATGAACAGTGTTTTTATCCTCTACATTATTTCCTGATATATTTACTTGTGTATTCCCATTATTGTTTTTGACAAAAGCTTTAACTCTCTCTCTATTATTTTCTAGCTCGGGTAATGATGAACTAGCATCAGTGTCAACTTCACTCTCTATTGATAGGTATCCTACAAGAGCATATCTTTTATGATATGTTATGCATGAACCTACAAGTTGCGATAAAGTATTTTGATTCTTTGCCCCTAGAGAAGAAAATTCTTCTGTGTAAATAGGCGTATCAAATGACTCACAGTATCCACTACTTGGACTGTAAAATGTTGTTGTAATAACATTAATTGTATTATTTCCCACAACTTTAAATGTTGGACATTGCAGGAAATCAATATCTAAATTGTTACTCTTTATAACATTCTTTATCTCTCTGATTATCTCATTGAAATTTTGATATTTATACCCATATCCATTAAGATTCTTAGCAACACCACTTAAATTCATACGTAGAGTGTATAGAGATTTTAGAAAGTTTACCCTTGCTTGATTCTCATCAGTTACTAAAGCTTGATTATTTACTCTTATATCTGTTACTTTTATCTTTTGTTTACCCAGTTTCTTAACTGCTCTGCGCATTCTAGTTTTTGTCATATTTAAACTCCTATAATGTATTACTAAAACCAAATATATAGCAAAAACTAAAAATTTTCAATACCATTAACAAAAAAATAAAAATTTAGAGCTTAATTAAGAACTCTTAAATAGAATGTTTAATTAAGCTCTAAAGGCTATTAATGCCGAACATTATAGGTAGTCCTAAAATGATAGCACTACTGACAATAGGTAGCATACAACAAATCTAAAATAAAATCAATACTTATGTATAATAAATTTTTCATCCTATAAAGAATTCACTTATTAAAGACATAACAATAGATATAACTATTGGTAGTTCTACTGCCATAATAATAATTAACATTCTATTTCTTACATTAAGTTTTTCTAACAAAACTTTATTTGACATATCAAGCTTTTCCAATATTACTGCATTATTATTTTGGACTTCTTTAAGGAAATCCTTATCTACATTTTTAATATCTAAATTGGTTATATCATTTTGTAAATTCTTCTCTACATTAATGATCTGTTGTTCTAATGAATTCATCTTTTCTCTTAAAACTTCAAAATTAGAATTATCATTATGAAGTAAAATGAAATCCACAGCTTTTTCAGTAAACCCCTTATTTAAAAACTCCTTCCTTAAATCTTCTGTTCTATACATCTTATATGCTAAATTATTCATGAGTACTCCTTATAGCTAACCTTTTAAACTTTTAAATTTCTTCATAAACTCTTCTAGTAAATCCTTCTTGTCTTTAAAAAGTTCATCCATTAAGAAACTTGTAAACTTAGCATTTTTCTTATAAAAATCATAACTTTCTTGATTCTTAAGCTGAAATCTTAATGGCTTGATTGGATTTACTCTTGATTTCTTTATTGATGTACTTTCTTTAGTTTGTATATATCTTATAGAAGCCTGTATTCCATTAACAGTTATAAATTCCTCCTCTATAGAACCTGATTCAAGGGCTATTGCTAATTTTATATATTGATAAGCTTGGGATTTTGCAAGTCTAAATGCAGACAAGAAATCCCTAAAAGAACTAAAGCCACCTTCTATATAAAGTTTATTTTCATTAATTTTTTTTAAGATTTTCATAGTGTCAATACTATTATATATTTCTGTTTTAATATTATTCTGTAATCGGATTACTAAATTATCAAACTCTTCTTTTCTTTTATTTTGACTATTTGTATCAAGGATATAATTCAGATCCTTTTGGGGCATCCTGTTTTTGATTTTTAACTCAACCACTTTTTTGCTCATAACACATCTCCTTTTAACCTATTAATTTATAAATATAAATAATTTATATCTTAGAAAGATTGTCCGATGCATCGGACAATCTTTCCTTGCTAAATCAATAACTGTGTTTTAGATAAAAACAAATCTAATACTTCAACATATTCAGTAATATAATCTTTTGTAAAATCAAATTTCTCATTACATCCTATCCTCTTATTTAAATCTTCTCTTTCACTTATGACTCCTAAAAATTCATCTTGAGACTTTACAATATTCAATAAAGTTTTGTGTGTAATATTTTTTTTAAATCTAGTTATAATTATAAGAACAGGTATACCTGCTACTTCTTTTACAAATTCTCTCAAAACCTCGAATGCTTCGACAGACCATTTTTCAGCTGTCATAGGAGATATTACATAATCACTACTTATCAGAGATGCCTTTAATGTAAAATTTCTTTTGGGATTCGTATCAATTATTATGTAACTATAATCAGTTATTACAGAACTCAGCTTATTCTTTAACATCCCTTCAATAAAAAAATGACGATTTTCACAATAAAAATCTGTGTTTAAATCATCTACATTTACACAACTAGGTATTAGATCCAAATTATTACCAATATTAACAATAGTTTTACTAATATCTAAATTATTCTTTATAACCTCTCCTATATTTATTTTAAAAACCTCAATATTTTTATTTTCTAGTTCATCAGAATAATAACTTGTAATACTTGCTTGATCGTCCATATCAATTAAAAGTACCTTGCACTTGTCTGCTAGTAGGTTAGAAAGTATGATAGCACTTGTACTTTTTCCAACACCACCTTTAATTGATGCAATTGTTATCACCCTTGCTTTTTTTCTATCCATTTGTTTATAAGACCTCCATCTGATGGCTTTTTATTGTAAAATTCGTACACTTGTTGCTCCAAATTCGTAAGTTTTTCAATTAAAGATTTGTAATACTTTGTATCTGTTTTATCTTTTCTAAGTAAGTAAGAAATTCCTCTTAAATAGCAAAACACACTACCTTTTTTAAATCTAAATTCTATGTAATAAACTTTTGAAAATGTAGATGCCTTCATAACCCCATTATCTTCATATCTTCTAACTACATTTTTTATTGGTTTTCTATAACCATAATAAATACCTAAGAATTTATCATTATCTCTTAAAGCAAATAAACTGAAAAATTCTATCTTTTCTCTATTAAATAATCCTCTAAATGCAATAAAAAATTTGTATTGCTGATTTTTATTAATGCCAAATGAAAACAGATCCATCATAATCTTTGTATGATACAATGTTTTATTATTTTTATTTTCTATCTTGATAAAGATAGGTTTGTCTCTTTTATCCTTAATTTCTAACTTTTTCTCTTTAAGGCGTTCTAACACACTCTCCATAACTAATCCTTAACTAGTAATTTTTTTGAATTCCCCTAATTGTAAATTATCTTTATTATCTTCCATTAACTCTAAAAGTTCATGATAGTAATGGTTACTAAATATCTTGCTATATTCTAATTTGTTCTGTTTGCTTAAATAATTCTTTAATATTGGTACTAAAATCGATACGTCTACTTTGTGTCTTAATTGTTCAAGAAGTATGCTAAATACGTTATTTCTAATGTTTCCTTCATTTTCTTTTGCATTTTTATTAGCAAATTCAACTGTTTTTTTAAGTTTTACTATTATCTTTTTTAAATCACTGTATTTATCTTTTTCTATGATAAAGTGGGGTTTATTTTTATATTGTTCATATACGTTTTGTATTTGTGTTTCTAATTGTTTACTGTCATACCCTTCATTCTCTAAAGTGGCTTTTATCTCATCTAGTATCTTACTCAATTCTTTTTGTTTACTTTCAAGTTTACTGTTATTTGGTTTAATATCATTTATTCTTTTACACCCAATATCTTCAGCTATTTTAATAGCTTTCAATAATTGAATTTTAAAATCCTTGTTCGCTTCTAAATTCAAAATAGAGAGAAAAGCATTTGATTTAAAATTGCATTTCTTAGCGTACTTTTCTACTTGTAATTTTTCTATAGATTTTATTCTGTTCTTATCTTCTTTTTTATTATTATAAGTATTATTAATACACTCCCATTTTTCTACACTGCTATTTTTAGTGCAAGTCTTTTTAAAATAAGCATTAACACGTTTTTTATGTCTCTCCTCTTTTTTATCTCTAAAGTGTTTATTGATTATAAGGTGACATTCTTTTTTAGGATATTTAAGTTTGTAATGAACTTCAGTACCCATGTTAACACCCAAGTGTTTGTGATAATTAATTGTGACACCTAATATTTTTTCTAATTTATAGAGATAGCTTTGTAGAGTTTTAAGTTTAACAGGTTTTTGGTCATTTTTTTTCATATTATTATTAAAGTAATAAAGTATGTTGCTTTGAGTGTATTGATTAAGATTTAAGTTCATGTAATTTAGTGTAGATACTAAAACGATTAATTTGTGTTGGTGTTTGTTGGTAGTCTTTTTTGTGCTCCTCAT
>NZ_CP075383.1 GCF_023035875.1 Borrelia puertoricensis | reverse complement strand
TTATTTGCTCCTAATTGTATTTATAATCATGCTCATGATACATAAGTTCTATTGAAAAGTAAATACAATTTTTGTTTTTTGTTTAATAAAAGTTTTTCTATATATAATTTAACAAAAAAATATAACAAAAATTGTTTTTGTCAAAATTTTTGTTATATTATTTTTTATAGATAATCAATTAGGAGTTAAATATGACAAAAACAAATGAACAAAAATTAGAGGTGGGGATGCAACAATTTGATTTGTACAGGCAAATGGTATTTAAGGGTTTTGAATCATTTGCATATCAGAGTCAAGAAAATCTTAAAGGTAAACAAAAACAGTTAAGTAAAATAAGTAGAGTTGGACGTAAATTACCAAAAATTGGTAAGAATGAGTATTTCAAGTTTAATAGTAAGGTTGACTTTAGTGTGCAAAGAGAATCGTTAAAGCGTATGGGAGCTAGTGAAGTTGGAAGCATGTTTATTGGAGCTGATTCTTTAGAGAAATTAATGCTAGAGCGAGTACTTAAAGCTATAGGAAGAGAAATACCATTTGAAGATAATTTGAGCATGAGAAAGGGAAAGATATTAGAATCTTTAGGATTTGATGAATTTGTTCGTATGAATGTGGATAATATTGAGGTGTTACATAAAAACAAATATGCAAATGGTATTGACAAATATAATTACTTTAAAAAAGTTGAGGACTGTGAGACATTAGTTGGTTCAACAATTGATGGATGGTTTGTAAATATTGCTGGAGAAGCCGAGTTACTTGAGATCAAAATTAGTGATAATTTTTACTTAAAAAATGCAGCTATTGAATACAACAAGACTGGTAATTTTTTAGAAGATAAATATTTCTTCAAGTATTATGTTCAAGTACAAATGCAGCTACTGTGTACAGGTTTAGATAAGGGAAATTTATTTTTTATCATAGGTGGAGAAGCAATAAACTGTGTAATTGATAAGAGTGATGATTTTATTAGTTATATAATGACTGAAGTTTCAAGATTAGAGGGCGAAGTTAGTAGTATTGCCCAGTCTTTAAAGTTAAAGAGTGATATTGATATTAAAAATATTGATTTAGACGAGCTTAGTGATATTATCAGGGATTTTTTGAAAAATAATTTTGTATATGAAGAGCTATGTGATGTAGATTTTAAGTTCGAATTTTTAGAATTTGTAAAATCAAGTCAACTTGAGATTGATGAAGACAAAATTTTGGATTTAAGTAGATGTCTATGTGAGATTAATGCATTGCAATCTGAAATTGACAAAGTAGAAGAGGATACTAAAAAGGCTCAGGCGTTAGAGTTGTCTAGGTTAACCAAACCTATTAAAGATAAACTTAAATTTCAAATAGATGATCTTTATCGTAAATTTTCTTTAAATGAACATGTAAACTATAACTTTGATGGGAATAGGTTCTCTTTAGATATGAGTAAGAGAGCTATTAAGGATAGGTTTAAGTTTTTAAGCTGTGTTATAGACTTTACTTTTAGTAGTAATTCAAATGAATGGTCTACACCTATTTTAAAAGCTGTTTAAGGGGACCTTTATGAGATTTATGTTTATGGTTTTATTTGTAGTAATTACTTACAAGATTTTAAAATTTTTATGTAAGTTTGGTGTGAGAAGTATAAATAATCTCGTTCAAGCTTATTATGCAAGAAGAGAATTTTTAGAAAATCTTGAGAGACTTGATTGTGATTTAAGACGTATGGAACTTTTAAGTAGACTTCGTGATGAGGAGAGTTCTGGTGTTTGATATTAACTTGTTAAGTATGTCTGGTCGTTTAACAAGAAACTGTGAGGTTATTTATACTAGTAATAGTTTTCCTATATTAAAATTTACACTAGCTAATAATAGAGGTGTAAAGAAGAATAACTGTGTGACAAGACAAGCTCAATTTTTTGACTGTGTGATTTTTGGAGCTAGAGCTGAGAGTCTTGCTGCTTTACTTAAACGAGGGGTTCAAGTTGTACTAAGTGGAGCCCTATCTTATTCAAGTTGGAATGATAAGCGTACAGGTGAGAGTAAGAGTAAATACAGTATTTTGGTAAATGATATTTGCGTCTTAAACTCATATGCTAAGACACAAGATGTTAATGATCTTAAGTCTGAAGATGAGTTTTATGAAGATATTCCTTTTTAATAGTTATATTTAAGTTAAGGGGGTTAGGGGTGGTAGTATCAAAAAGGGACCTTATAGCAAAGATGATTGAAGCTAAATATGATTTTGAAGATGTTTTATTTTGTAGAAAAGACAGACAAGGAGAGCCTTTATTTGAAAGGCTTTGTAGAGAAGGGCTTACTCTTAAGAATGCTAAGTTATGTTTAGATGTGTTTTTAAGCATTTGCAAAAAGAGTCATGACTTCGCTTTAAGATATGGGATACTTAAGATTAACAAGAGGAGTATATTTGTAGCTAGTTTCTTTAGTATTTCTATATTTATAGATCAAATTCTAAACTTTTATGATAGTAGTGTAGAGTGTCTTCTTGAGGATCCAGATTTAAGTCTTTAATGGAGGTTGAAGGTTAGGGATGAGAATAACGCAAAATAATCCAAATTTAGTCTCAGCAGTACGTAAGTGGGGGTGTTACTTTTTATCTCTTCATTATTACGTATCAGTTTTTAAAAAGTTGCAGTTTAGTGTTCTTGATATAAATAGGAATTATCATAACTTTGTTAAGTCAGGGTGTATGAGAAGTAATTGTTATATTCTAAATCCATGCGCTGTGCTGAGACGGTTTGATATTAATGCAAGTGTGAGGTGGGAGGGCCCTGCTTACAGATGTTTAGATGGAGAATTTGAGATAAGTGAAGTTAAAATTAAAAATACACCAGGATATCATTTTATAGCAACTAATTTGTCATCTGTGCTTTATGATTCACTGACACTTAAAGAACGGGGCGTTGAATATGAGATTACATCAAGGAGAATATTTAAGAAATATTGAAACTACTAAGTAGAGAAGGAAGTAAGTACCTTTGTAGTGCTGATATTGGCATTTTTAAGTAAGTGAATTTGATGATTTAAGAGTAGTTAAGCTTTTCTTAAAGCATAATCTTTTTATAAACTATATAGCACGCTTTAGTGGTAATAAAACTAATAGGTCAAGTATGGATTAAAGAGTACTTGTTATGCTTGAACGGAAATGTTTAAAATGCAAGCGTAAAGAGAACAGGGACTCTAGAAAAGTTTAGAGTCCCTGTTCTCTTTTCATAATGAAATTTTGGTTTAAAGAATATATATATTATAAACTAAAGAATTATCAAAAACAAATATTTTTTTTGTAAAATAAATACCTGAATGTCAAATTAGGTATTTACTGGTTCTTGATAAAAATCTTGAAATAGGGAGTAGTCCTTAAAAATATTAACAAAACTTAAAAGTTATTTCAAGCTAGTTTTGATATCTTTGTAAGCCTGTATTTTACTTGCACTTGAGAGACCATAAACATTATCAATCTCAGAAGTAGATGAATATTTCATAAGTTCTTTAATTTCAAATGAATTATATCCTCTAGACTTTAGTGATGCTATAAATATATTACGAAGTATATGCAAAGATTTGCGATGTTTAAATCCTCCCTTAATGAGTAATTCCTTAAACTGTTTTGAAATCTTGATTATACTAACTTTATTGTCACGAAATTTAAGTTTACTTTTTTGAAATAGATATGTACGTCTTGTGTCTTTTCCTTTAGATAAAAAGTAGTTTTGATGGGCTTGCATTATAGATTTAAATTCAGATTTACTAATGACTACTTCTCTAATACAGATATTGCTACGCTTTTTAGCTACATTAACGCGAATAGAATAAAATACTTCACCATTACTACACGTCTCTTTATATATATCAGTAAGTTTTACATTTTGTATCTCAACACCCCTACAACCAGTAACTGAGAGTAAGTGTACAAACCATCCTGAAATGGGGTCTATACTTTTAAGTCTCTCTATAGCGCGTTTTACTAGTCTAATTGTCTTGTCATTTAGATAAAATCTTAAAGGTGGGGATAATTTTTTAGTATGTCTAGTTTTGCTTTGACTTTTAATTAAAGTTAATTCTTCACTTAAGCGTTCATTTTGCATTTCTAATTCTTTAATTTTTAAGTTAAGATTGCAGTTAATTAAATGTTTTCCTTTCATGTAATTTCAAAGTTAACTAAACATATTAAAAATAGATAAAATTAGTTATAAAAATATTAGCAAATACTTATGAGTAGAGTCAATTTTTAAAGGTTACCATTGTATAGAAAATATCTCTTATAGGGCTATTTATATAAATAGAGAGTGTGTTTTTTGATATATTTGGTTAATATATCTACAATACTTTAACTTAATCTTAACAAATACTTATAATTTTACTTTCCATATCCTTTATTTGCCTACTCAGTAGCTTTCAACTTTGCAATGATGGGTTTTTTAGTACAAAATTTAAATTCTATCTTTCTGTTAACTTAAAGTTTACTTTTATAGTTACTCTTACCATTTTTATAACGAGTTTAATTTATTCTTTTTTGCACTTATTTATCTAGAATTTTGTTGTCTTATTTTCTTAAATCTTTCTTTTTTAAATCTATCTCGTCTTAACTTCCTTATTATTAGAGTTTTATTTAACCCCCTGCTCCATTACAAGCGCTTGATGCTTGTTCTTTAAATTGGTCTAAGTTTTCACCACCATTAAGAGCACCCTTTACTACTTGTTTAAAAGTTTCTTTTTGCTCGCTAGCATTATCACCTGTGCATTTTGCAAGTTCAGTATTTATGTGATCAAGTGCTTCCTTTATTTTAGATTCATCATGACTTAAAATTTTGTTGAAAATAGAATCATCACCTAAAGCATCTTTTAAAAAGTCTAGGTTTGTTTTTTGAGTATCATTTAACTTTTCTTTTAACACTTCTTCAGGTGTTTTTTGTACTTCTGATTGTTCTTCGAAGTTTCTTTTAACTCTACTCTTAGGTGTAGCATTTCCATGCTCATATTCACAACTACTAATTAGTAATAATAAAATCAAAATAAAATTAATTTTATTCATATAAATCCCCTTATCTTTTTTGTTTTAAAAATATATCTCTATTTATAGATCTTTAATGTACATGTACGTATAAGTATTAATTGTTTTTGTAAAATTTATTGTTTTGTTATAAATTTTATGTTAAATATATTTTTGTTAACCTATTAGTTAACTTATATTAAAAGGTATGAATAGGGTAAAGAAATCGTTTGATGATTATGTTGTGTATTTTAGAGAAGGTAAGCTTAATGACGCATGTATTGCAAAAGAGCTTGGAGTTAGTCGTGTTAATGTAGGAAAGATGAGACGCAAATGGGAAGCGCTTAAGGATGATCCTGAGTATATTACTGGTGCTGCTAAGCTTACTATTTGTGAAGATACTTTAAATAATATCTTATTTCATGCATCACAAAGTACAGCCCAGGCGCGTGATCTTAAAAGTCAGTTTAGTATGGCTAAAAGTATGTTGGGACTAGAATTTATAAATTCATTTAGTCGTTATTTAGAGTTGGAACTTAAAACTCATAATTACAAAATAGAAGAACTCGAGTCTCAAATTAACAATCTTTGCAAGAAGACTTTAAGTAAAAAAGTTGCACATTCAGAAGAAGAGAGTCGTGAGCTTGAAGAGTTAAAACTTAAACTCGATGAGCTTAAAAGGGAGAGAGAACTTAAGAAAATGTCACTATGTTACAAGACAATGCTAAAGCTTAAAGCTACTGATACAGATGTGCGCTCTAAATTACAAATTTAAAGGATATGGTAATGGATATATATAAGCTGCCTATATTTAAAGAAATGCAGCGAGAGTACAAGCGTGATTTTGGTATTGATATAATGGATTTTATTAAGCCTAAAGCATTGGAGGTTGATTTTAAAGGGTTTGAAAGTAAATATTTAACTAAAAAACAACTTAAAGTAGTACGTAATATCGAGAAGAATAATCAAAGTAAAATTATCCTCTCAGGTGGGATTGCTAGCGGTAAAACATTTCTAGCATGTTATCTATTCTTAAAAATACTGCTTACAAATAGGAATGTGTATAAAAGAAATACCAATAATTTTATAATAGGAAATTCCCAAAAATCATTAGAGGTTAATGTTATGAGTGAGTTAGAAGATATTGCTAGTATGCTTAAAATACCCTTTAGGCCAAAATTTTCTAATATATCATATTTTGAAATAGACTCACTAAGAGTTAATTTGTATGGTGGTGATAGGGCAAGTGATTTTGAGCGGTTTAGAGGCTCTAATTCAGCGCTTATTTACGTTAATGAAGCAACTACACTGCATAAAGAAACATTAATAGAATGTTTAAAAAGGCTTAGAGTAGGAATGCAGGCAATTATATTTGATACCAATCCAGATAGTCCTGAACATTTCTTTAAAACTGATTATATTGATAATACAAAAATTTACTCTACATATAACTTTACAACATATGATAATGAATTAATACCCGAGGATTTTATTAAAACCCAAGAAGAGATTTACAAGGACATTCCAACATATAAAGCAAGGGTTCTACTTGGAGAATGGGTCTCGTCCTGTGATGCGATATTTACTAATGTTAATCTTACAAGTAAGCATGAATTTATATCCCCAATAGCATATTTAGATCCTGCATATAGTATAGGAGGAGATAATACAGCGCTTTGTGTTTTGGAGCGAGTAGATCAAAGTTATTATGCATTTATTTTTCAAGAAAAGTTACCAGTAGGTGATCCTAAAATGTTAAATACAATTAAAACTATACTTACAAATCTTAATGTACACAAACTATATGTTGAAGATAGGGATAACGTTTCTGGGCATGGGAATGTGACTAAAATGTTTCTTAAACTTAGGGCGGGTATGAGTCATAATTTTAAAATTGCTCCAATTAAACCTATAAGTGATAAATTTACTAGAATTGCTACGTTAATAGAGCCATTTGCAACATCTAAACTTAGTATTATGGATTATTCAAGTAAGTCAGCTATATCTGATATTTATAAGTACAAAGGAGATGGTAAGAGTGATGATGATTCATTAGATAGCCTATCAGCATCATATATGTTATTGACTCTAAGTATGCGTACTCTTAAAGCACATTTTACTAAAATAAGGTTCCTATAACAGTTAAAATATTATATAATAATTACATAAGGAGTGTTTTTATGGGACTTGCTCAACGAGTTATTACACAGCAAATGGTTATAGCTGAACTTACTAAAGCCGGTATTAAGAGAGATATTGCTATTGACCTGTCTTATAGGTATTATCGTAATGAGCTGACTTATAAAGACATTGAATTCTTAAAAGAAAACTTTGATATAAAATTGAAACACTTAGAAGATGGGATTAGTAGTGTTAAGGATGAGCTTAACACCAAAATAGATACTAAATTTAATGAACTCGATAAAAAAATAGACATCGTTGAGAATAATCTTAACACCAAAATAGATACTAAATTTAATGAACTCGATAAAAAAATAGACATCGTTGAGAATAATCTTAACACCAAAATAGATACTAAATTTAATGAACTCGATAAAAAAATAGACATCGTTGAGAATAATCTTAACACCAAGATTGATACTAAATTTAATGAACTCGATAAAAAAATAGATACCGTTGAGAGTAACTTTAACCTTAAGCTTGAAAAAGTTGAAGCTCTCTTACAATCTGAGATTCAAAGGGTTGAGACAACTTTAAAATCTGATATTAGAGACCTTGACAATAAGATAGAGAAATCTACATTAGAATTTAAAAACACATCTAAACTCCATAATTGGATGTTTGGTACTATCATAACTCTTACTTTAGGTATTTTATTAGCATTATTATTGAAATAATTTTAATTAAATAAAAAATAAATTTAAGATTTTTACCATTTTTAAGTTCCCCCCCAATTAGTACAGATACATAAAAATGTAGATATTTTATCGTATATGTATTTGTTTCTTTTATTTTGACAAAAACTATTATTTTTGCTACAATCTATATGCAAACTGAAAATAAAGGAACAAATTTGTATTATTTTGATGAACTAAAGAAACGATCAAATAAGATCTGTCCTTTGGAATTATATAAATATTCGCTTGTTTTTAGGAACTATATAGAGAATCCTGCTGAGGATGCACTGAAGAATGGTATTCATCTTGAAAGTTTAGATAATATTAGTGAATCTGAGATAGCAAGACTTAAAAGAGAGCTTAAAGATGCTCTTTTAAATCTTATAATTAGTTATAGATTTAATGGTGCAGGATATATTTTAGTTCTAACTCGTGATGAACTGACAGAATTAGAAGAAGAAGTAAATTCTGAATTGCCCATTGGATTTAAATATCTAGATTTCAATTTAGTTAAAGACCCGGGCATTTATGACCAGTATATTACTTACACAGTAAAAGAAGGAAATACTTCTTACTCTTTAGTTAAGATACATAAGAGTAGGGTAATAATTTTTGATAATTATGATTATATCTTAAAACGTTACATACCATGTTATAGTGAAAGTTTTTTACTTAATATTTATCTACTTGAGAAAATTTATACACAGATAGATAAGAGAATAGAGACACATAATTTTCTTTTTTATAAAGATGAAGCATTAGTTGGACTTCAAGATGCACTATCAAATGCAACTGCATCATTAAACAGCTTAACACATAGAAATAATAGTAATAATGGATTATTTGCAGGTCTATTTCAAAGACAAAGACAGGATAATAACAGCATATCTGATCTTAAGAGTATTAATGATAGTCTCTCAAGAGAAATCGAGAGATTAAAGTCAAGTTTAAATAATGAAGGAATATTTTACACTTCAACAACAGATGCATCATTAGAGGTAATTAAGTATGATCTTACGTATTTAAAAGAGGCATTGGCATTAGTAAAAGCTAAGATAGGAGCAGATACAAAAGAGCCACTAACTCGAAGTTTTAATGAACAGACTAAAGGTTTGGGAAATGATGGGAAGGGAGATAGATCCAATTATTATGATTTTCTTAAAGGAATACAAGAAGCAGTAGAGATTGCTGTCAATATTAAACTATCTAGGTATTTTGGTTTAGAGATGAAATTTAATTCTCTTGTTATGCTTAGTGAAGAAGAGAGAGTAGATAGAGATCTCAAATTAATAGAATTTTTCGGTAAATATAGTGAACTTATAAATAAAAGTGTTTTAAGCAAAGATGAGATATCAACGCTAAAAGAAAAATTATTTTCAATTTAGGTTAAGGAGTTTTCATGGAAAAAGAGTCAGATGTAAATACAGAAGAAGTAGTAATACAGACTAATGATAATAGCTCTTCTGATAAGTTTAAACGTATAAGTCAAGAAGAGTTTGAAGAGTATATGCAGCTTAAAGAAAAGGTAACTCGAGAAGATGAAAGGGTTAATAAATTAAGTATAAATGACCGAATTGCACGTGAACTTGCAAATGCGGAAGATAGAGAGCGAGCAGAGAAACAGTTACTCTTAGAAGCAGAGAAGATAAATGAAATTGATCAATTAGCTAAAGCACATTTAAGCAAGCATTTTGATAAAGATACTCTTCTTTCTAAAGGTTATTCACTGAAAGAAATAATGCAAGCACAAAGAAGAGAGTTAGTGAGAAAATTTGTTCCTAAAGAACAAATAAAAGCTATTTCCAAGCTAGATAATTTTGAACATTTAGATGGAGAGATATTAGAACAACTTGTATCTTTAGCAAAAGTGAATATAAGCATGAGAAAACGTGCTGTAAGTAATATTGACTCTAAGCATGGTGATATTATCTCTAAAATAGAGAATAGAATATCATTATTAGATTCAGGGTTTTCACCAGTTAACTTTGATGAATTTAATATTTCTGTTGCCAATGCTTATAAAGATAGAATACATGAGTTTTATAACCTTAAAGAGAAAAAAACAGCTTAAGGAGATATATGCATGTCAGAGACTATAACAAAACTTAAAGAAGAATATGATAAAAAGGTAAAAGAAATACAAGACCTAATGAAAAATCCTCAAAGAGACCCTGGTCTTTTTAGTAATAATGTTGATTTTAGAGATAAGAATTTAACCTTTGCTAATTCTGGTGGAAGTATCACTTCAAAAGTAGATAAGTTAGAGAATTATCCTGTTAAAGGATATCCATACAAACGTGGTGTTAAGTTATCTTATGAGGCAAGTGATAATACTGAACCTTGTGTAGAAGCTGGGGGTGGTACTGATCTTTATGGTATATGCATAGATATAGATGAGTTTACTGGTATAGCAACTGTACTGCCAATAACAAATAATTTTACTGGATATTTAGTAGTAAAACAGAGCAGTCAAAGCAACATTAATCCTGGATCAAAAGTTAAATTTGATACAAACGGAGAGATTGAAAATAACAGCAGTTCAGGTGGTGTTAATGGTATAGCCTTATCAAAGGCATTTCAAGTTAATACTAACTTATACATAGCATTAGTAAGTATATGTGGAAACAGAGGTAGTTAAGAATAGTGACGAGCAAAGCAAACCCATCAAAAGATGAACTTAGAAGTGATCATGATACTCAAACTGATTTTCAAATGGGTGATATTGATTTAAGTGATACAGAAGATCAAGAACTTTTTAAAAATCTATTACAAGAGGATTCTACAAGATCAAAAAGACGAAGTAAAAGAAGCACCCCAATATTAGAAGAAACTACTGAAGGTAAGTCACTTAAAGAGATTATCTTAAAATTAAGGAAATACTTTAAGAGTTTTGATACTCAAGCTGCTGTGTTTAAAGCACCAACTACTTTTCAAGATAAAAACATAAGAGTAGATGCGATTGCACAATCTCTCTCAAGTAGTACAGACAAATTAGAAGAATATCAAGCTTTAGGATTTCCATATAAACGTGCAGTAAAGCTAAAAGTAGAAACAGATACTAACAAAAATGATGGTGTTCAAGTAGAAGTTTCTGATGGGAATAACATGTATGGAATATGTGTTGATATTGATCCTTATACTAATGTAGCAACAGTAATTCCTATTACTAATAATTTTGAAGGATATATGATTGCCCAAAGCACTAGTATTAATATGGGTGATAAATTAGATTTTAATTCTAATGGAGAAGTTATTAAATCATCTAATACCTCATCGGTAGCAATTAATGCCGTAGCACTTAGTGATGTATTTACAATACAACTGACCAATGATGAGAGTAAAAAAAGCAGTGATGAATATAAATTAAATTTAGTCAAAATAGCTCTTTATGGAAATAAATCTATTGGTTAAAGGAAGGAGTTTAAATGTCAGATATAAATAACTTGATAAGTCAATATCACACTAAGGCAAAAGAACTAAAAAAACAAATGAAGAACCCTATTAGTGATGCAGGAGTTTTTAGTAATAAAGTTGATTTTAAAGATAAAAATCAGCATTTACAAAATCAAGGTGGGACTGTAACTAGTCGTTATGATAAGTTAGAGAATTATTATTTTAAAGGATATCCATATAAAAGAGGAGTAAAACTTGTTGTCAATGCAACAACACAAGATAATAATCCACATTATGAACCACATGTAGAAGTTGGTGGTGAAGATTATTTATATGGTATATGTACTGATATAGATGAATTTACTCAAACAGCAACAGTAATACCTATTACAAATAATTTCACTGGATATTTAATAGCAAAACAAAGCAGTGGTATAAAAAGAAAAGATAAAGTTAAATTTGATACAAATGGTGAGCTTGAAAAAGATAGCTCAAGTAATAATAAGATTAATGCCTATGCTTTATCAGATGCAATTTCACTTGATGGTACTACAAACAAAATTTGCATAGTTAATGTAGCTATTTACGGTAATAAAGCCAGACCAAGTTAATAAGTTAAAGGAGGTTAGAGATGTCAGAATTATATGATCAAAATTATTATGCAAAAGAAATAGCAAATATTTTCTCAGAAATTAAATTACCAGTATTTTATAACTGGTTTTCAAAAGAACAAATTGAAGATGTTGATTTAAAGATGGGATATTTAAAAACAATTAAATGGGATGCATTTCTTAATGCTAATCCTACAACACTAATTAATGAAGTTAATACTATTGCAACCATTGGATTTCGTTCAGAGTCAGTAAGACTTAATTATTTAAAGTTACAATATAAATTTAGACACTTAAAACAAACTTCTGAAAAATTTTATAAAGGTAATGATTATGCTGGAGATGTAAATAATAATTTACTTCCATTTGGGGAGGCATATAAACTTGCAACAAATGAAATAATAAAACTAATAAATCATTTTGTATTAACAGGTACTGTGTCAATCCAGAAAGATGGAAAGAATCAAAAACGAATGTTACCTAATATGTATGGGCTCTTAAATATGCCAGATCAAGTAAAAGAAGAAGTTGAATCATCAAATAAAGATAAAATGGATAAAATATTTGAAAGTATCGAAAAGGGTCTTGCAAAATTAGAGCTAGGAGATGAATTCTCAACTCCTATGATGGTATTAGTTGATCCATTAACTAGTTTAAAGTTAGTTAAACCATATGCAATAACAAATTCTTCTTCATCATCTAATGTTTATTCTTCTAATGATTCTTGGGAGGACTTCCTTATTAAGACAATAAAAGCTGTTAATAATAGAAGAGAAGTCTATATTGAAACAAGTAATTTACTTCAAAATCAAATACTCATTTATCCATTAAATGCTGAACTAATCAAATTCAAACCAAGTAAATATATGCTACCAATGCCAAATGAGCAAGTGGATAGAGATTCAACTGATATTGCACATTCATATCTTGATTTTGTACTTGGTGGACTCTTAGCAACAGAGAAAACAATTTTAAGAGTTGATATTAAACAAAGTTAGGAGATTTGATGTTAGAATTTAATGACGAATCTAATTCTAGAGAAATAGTAGGGTTAGAGAATTATGTAAGAGAACCAATGTTTTATAAGTGGTTCTCAAGTAAACAAATTGAAGAGAACGCTACTTCCTGTAATTATATCAATGCAATAAAATGGGATGCGTTTCTTAACGCTAATCCAACAACGTTAGTAAATGAATTTAATCATGATGTCCAAACTATTAACTTTAAATCACATCTAGTTAAGCTTAATTACCTTAGATTGCAGTACAAGTTTAGACATTTAAAGCAAACTGCTGAGAAGTTTTATAAAAATAATGATTATACGGGTGATGTAAATAATAATTTACTGACCTTCGAGCAAGCATACAAACTTGCAAGTGATGAGATTATCAAGATTATTGACCAGTTTATCTTAACAGGTGATGTTTCAATCCAAAAAGACGGAAAGAATCAAAAACGAATGCTTCCTAATATGTACGGACTTCTTAATATGCCAAATCAAATTGATGAAGAAGTTGAGGCTTCAAATAAAGATAAGATGGATAAGATCTTTGAAAAGATAAAGTCAGGACTTGCAAAATTAGAGCTAGGAGATGAATTCTCAACTCCTATGATGGTATTAGTTGACCCAGTAACAAGTTTAAAACTTATCAAACCATGTGCAATAACAAGTGTTTCATCAGATAATCTTAGTTATACAAGTGATAAATGGAAAGATGTTATTACTGATACAATTAAGGCTGTAAATAATTGGCAAGAAGTTTACTTACATACAAGTAATTTACTTCAAAATCAGATACTAATTTATCCATTAAGTCCTAATCTTATTAGACTTAAATCAAGTAAATACATGTTGCCAATGCTAAATAAAAAAGTTGATGAGGATTCAACTGATATTGAACATTCATACCTTGATTTTGTACTTGGTGGACTCTTAGCAACAGAGAAAACAATTTTACGAGTTGATATTAAACAATCTTAAAGGTTAACCTGGTAATGCAACAGAGAACAGCTCAACAAGAGATAGAGAGACAAGAAGAAGAATTATTTATAAGCAGGCTTCACTCTAATATTATTTCCCTTTTGGGAATAAGTATAGAAGAATTTTCTATTCAAAGCTTTATGATGCAAATTAATCTCTTAGAGTCAATATTATTAGCTAATGGAATACAGTCAGAGAAGCTTACTTATAATGATATCTTCTTGCTTACTTACTATCATATTGGATGTGAACTGAGGAAAAAGGGGATTGTCCGTGAACTTGAATTTGAGAGAATAAAGAGAGAGAAATTCAATGAACTGGAAATTGACTATCACCCTATATCTGATACTAGTCAATCTGACAGTTGTAATAAAAACTTCTGTTTACGATTTGATGCGTATCTAGATAAAGTTAAAAGAGATACTACGTCTCCTTCCTGTATAGGAGTTGTGTAATGAATAATCTTAGAGATAGGTTATCACAAATGTCACAACGTATGATATTTACATACAAAGCTCCTGATCCTTTACGTTTATATAAATTTGAAACTATTACACTTGATGATAATTTTTATCAGAGGGTATTTAATAAAGAAGACTACTTAGAATTTACAGGCATTATTATAGATATAAGTCCCCAAGAATTAAGGATGATTTATGACTCAAATTTATTTGACTTACAAGGACTCTCTAAACTTTATACAAGTGATGATATTATCTTCAATCTTCAAGATAGAATTTCTATAGGTGATAATTATTACGAAATAGTAAGTATTGACTCTTCTATTGGTTACCAAACACTAATTTTAAAGGATGTTGTATGGAAATAGAGTTAGAGGTTGGTTGGTTTGGGGGCAGAGCTAATGTTGCACGCATGCATGAGATTGGCGCTAATAATTTACCAGTACGTAAACATTTAAGTGAAGTTGCTGCTAGTTGTGAGTTTAGAGAATATATCAGTAATGATTATATAAAAAATGAATTTAAACGTGATCCTAGATCTGGAATGAGTGCCATTGGAGAAGCATTTATAACTTATTATCAAAATTATGTATTGTCAAATAAAATCAAGCCTGAACTTAGTCCAAATACAATTAAGCAAAAACGAAAAAAAGGTAGTGGTAATCCAGAAATTACTCTTGTTGATACTTCACGAATGCTAAATGAGATTAGTTATAAGGTGAATTGAGTGCTTATTGGGTTAGAGGTTATACTTATGCATATAATTAAAATACTAAATGACTTTAAAGAATATGCTCATGCTAAAAGTGAAAACATATGTAAGGTTATTAATACATATAATCATCCATATCTACTCTCTAATATAACTACGAGCGAACCTAATATTATTGCATTTAAATTTACATCTGAAGATGGCTTACTTGCTCACAACTCTCATTATGGTACTTTTTATGATAATATTTGTGAGTTTAATATTAACTTCCAAATATTTATTATCTCTCTTGTAATAAATTCAAATGACTATGATGCTTACAATAGAATGTTGACTTTATATAGTTTGCTTAAAGAATTTTTACATAACAGAGTAAATAAATACACAGTTAAGGACGCTCATGAACCTGACTACATAAAACATCTCAATATATATATACGTCCAACATCTAATATGCAAAATACAGGTCTCATTACTTTGGGAACAAAATGTAGTAACACTGCTTATAGCTCATCAGCTAGTTTTAAAGCTGGAATCCAAATATTTGAAAGGAAGGAGTAATACTTTGCCACAAGATACAATTAGTGTAAATTTAATTAGTAATAAAGTACATAACACAACAATAAACTATTATTCTCCGTTACTAGTTTATAAAACATTAAAAATTAATGTGAATAAAGATAGTGCAAATTATAAAGTCTTAAATCTTACAATAAATAACTATGAAAAGCAAATAGAAGCATTAGAAAAAGAAAATGGAAATGGACAAGATGAATTTACTAAAGAAAAAGAACTATTAAAGAATGCTATGTCTGATTTCTTTAACTCTCCCAGTGTAGCATTAAAATCTGCTATGCTCTTTATTTATAAAGATAAACCTGAGACTATTAAAACTTATCTTAAAACACACAGACACTCATTTGTTGTTCTAATTAATACTTATGATAAAGATAATAATGGTGATGATGGGCTAGTTGTATACAAAGATGATTACTTGAAATTCAAGATGCCAGATACTTTTTTTGTTTTCTCTACTAAAGAGAGTGAAATAAAAGAAATATTTAAAGATAAAAGCTCCCTAGAGAAAACAAATAATATAGCTATTTATAGTAATAAGCGAGATAATCTACATCTTAAATTTATAAGTCGATATTTATATGAAGCTTGTATGTTTCACAGTGTAAATCCATATGGCATGAATCTTGCTGCAAGACCACTTGTTGATGATGAAGTAATAACTAAACTTAGAGGTGCAAATATTAATTTTTATTCTTATCTTAACGAAACAGGTCTTGAGAGAGTATCAGCATTTAAAGAAGGAGTTGATCTTGCGGGAAATCCTATTGACCAGTTATTTACTTATCAATATATAAAACAAGAAGCAATAATTGAACTTATTAGAGTTTGGAATATTAATAATAGACAAAATAGTAAATTATCTAGGTTGCAATTATCTGGAGATAGAGATAATGCATATACATCAGCAATTGAATGCTTACTAAAGAGATATATAGAGAGAGGACTTATTGTAAGCTACTCAAACTTAAATATTATACTCTCACCATCACCACAACTTAAATTAGAACTAACTATTGATATTACTTATAACTACAGTATCAACTCTCTCTCTTTCATTATTACAACCAAAGATATAACTGATTACTTAAATAAACTCGAAAATTAAGGAGGAGATATGGGATTATATGATTTAAAGGAAGTTTATCTCTCTATCTCGGGAAGACAAATTAATAGTGGAAAATTAGAACTTACAAGTGAACCTACAACTAGAGCAGTAATTAGTAATGAAGATAGAGGAATGCCTGTTATCAGTCTTCGAGATCCCAAAACCATTACTTATATATTTAGTATTGAAGTAACACTTGGTAGTCATGATTACATATTACTAACTCAAATCTCTGATGACCAATTTTACAACATGAATGTAAGTAAAGAAGATAAAATGATGGATTTGGTATTTAATGATAGGATAACAACAAAAATAATCAGTAACTGTGCTGTATTTACTGAAGAACCATCAAGAAGTTACTCAGCAGAAGCAGAAAAAGTTACTTTTGAAATTAGAGCTATCAATTGCCAAAAAATAACACCTAAAAATTAAAGGACACACAATGATTACAAGATATAAAATGAACATATTAAGCAAAGATAAAACTTATGAATACCAAATAAAAGTATTACCTGTTTATACGTGGGACTCTATACTAGGATTTAATCAAGAAGAAGCTATAAATAAACTTAATGATGTTAAGTATTTGAAAGAAATAACTAATTTAATGATCAAACCCGGGTTTTTAGATGAGTTTTACGTAATACTGGATTACAATAGAGAATTCATAAGTTATTATAAAGATTATCTTATTGCTATTCTTTATTCTATAGAGTTTAATACATTTCATTTAGACTCAGAATTTAAAAAACCAGCCCTCCTTTTTCTTAAAGAATATGAGAATAATGTTGGTGATTTTGTTACTTTTAATTACATTACCGATGAATTTAATTATGAATGTGTAATTTCAAAACTTAAATCAAAGGCTAATAATGAAACATATAGATAAATTTGTTGAGAGTATTAATGCTACTCGTACTCGTTACTTTGCTTTAATTGACGATATAAAAAGACATAAATATTGGCTACCAATAATTACTGGTATTTGTTCTTACAGAGAAATTAAATGTATGACATACGATGAATTTATAGAAGTAAGCAATATTGCTGAAGCTAAGCTAGAGAAGGAAATTCTTGAACTGATTTTATCTAAATAAGGACACTTATGGATAATAAATTTACCATCAAATTTAAAGGTATACTCGATCATGCATCAACGAAAAAAACATTAGAGAGAGACATATCAAAATTAGAAGAGAACTTAAAACCCAAACTTTCTTCTCTCAAAAGTACTAAAGATATAATTAAAGCTAATTTAAAAGATAAAAATGCAGAACTTGCAAAACAAAATAAATATGAACGTTTAAGAGAGCGAGTAGAGAAATTTAGACTTACTGAGACTAAAAAGCTAATGAAGCAAGGACACAGCTTCGAAAAAGCTAAACGAGAAGCTTTTAAACGATCTACTATGTCTACTAAAGACTTACGTAATTTAGAATTTAAATCACTTAAAGAAAACTCTAAAATGCAACAAAATTTAATAAAAAAAAACAATTTGACTTCTAAAGTCATAATAGGAAGTGCAATTGGTAATATAATAGCTAGTTCCATTAAAGGTGCTTCCTCTAATATGTTTGCATTTGCAAAATCATCAGTAAAAGATGCTGCAGAAAGAAAACGAATAGGTACCCTAAACTCTAGAATTTTTAACTCAACTGAAAAAGGCAAATTATTAAATACTATATCGAGAATTAAAACATTTGAAAGGGGAAGAGAGAAGGAAGAATTCTTAAATAAAGCTGCTGTTATTAAAAGCACTCTTAATAATCTGGGAATGAATAATGAAACTAATATGAGAAAAGCAGTAGAACTTGCAGCTAAACTTAAAGCTAGTGGACTCTCATCAAGTGATGATGCTATCTCTTCAGTTGTTGATTTACTTCGTGGAGAAGGTGGTTCAATCTTTAATTTAATGAGTCAATTTGATAAATTTGGTAACAAGTATCTTGAACATGCTGAGCGTAAATGGCAACAGGATACTTTTCACGATATGGGTTCAAGAATAACTAAACTTGATGAAGTTTTAAGTGATTTTAACGAATTAAATCTCACAAATACTACAAGCTCTTATGACTCTGCAACAAGTAGTATGGATAAGATAGATGAAGAATTAAAAAAACTAACTGCGTCCACATTAACACCTTTAATGGATTTTTCCGCTAAAGCACTTAAAAAGATAAATGAATTTAACTTTCACAAAGATATCGTTGATCCTATAATAAACGGAATTAAAAGCATTTTTAGTTTAGATAGACTTATTGCAAGACTTAAATCAATATTGCCCTTATGGATGGGAGGAGATAGTGGTGAGAGCTTATCAAAAATTACTCATGAAGATAAATCTATTACTACTCCTCCCAGTGGTACTTAAAATAGGGAGACATTTATGCAACCTATGGAAATATTTCAAATTATTAAAGATACTGTAACACAAATATTTGCTTTATTTAGCACAGATAATTTTATTGTTCTCTTCCCAAGACCTGATCTTAAGGGACTTGGGTATTTGCCCCAATTATTCTTTATTAAACCTAAATTTGAACTTATAACTCGTACTTATAACACCACATGTTCCAAACGTCCTGTAATTAATTACTACTTAAGGAAAGCTGAATATGTAAGTTATAACCCTGTACTTACAGGAGAAGTTATTGCTTTAAATGGTGGTGTACTTACAAGTCTTTATAAGAATATGTTAGCTCCACTGAAATTAACTCCTTTTGGTAACTCACTACTTGAATTTGATAGTAATTTAGTTAAAGAACAACTGGCTGGTAGACTTCAAGCACAAGTTCCCTTTACTGCTTATAGTCCAACTTTTGGCATTAAAGAATTAGTTGTAATTAC
Organism: Borrelia puertoricensis; assembly: GCF_023035875.1. Taxonomy (NCBI): domain Bacteria; kingdom Pseudomonadati; phylum Spirochaetota; class Spirochaetia; order Spirochaetales; family Borreliaceae; genus Borrelia; species Borrelia puertoricensis. The sequence continues at coordinate 9,626 of NZ_CP075383.1, read as the reverse complement.
TTCCCTAACATTTAAAGATGTGCCTTTCATAGATGAAGTTGAGCTTAATCTTAACATGGAAGTTATTAAAACCTTTCATTTGGATAAATACAAAGGATAAGCTTGTGATATTACTTAAATATGATTTTAAGATTGAATTTTACTCTACTACTAGCTCAAATAAAAATATTACTGGTGATGCAACACCAGAATCTTCTCCTAAAATCATTATCAACACACAACATGGCATTTATGTTGATATCTCAATATCTAATGTTTATTCAAGTTACAATTTTGTAAGGGCAAAACAAGCCAAACTTGTTCTTTGGAATTTACACCTCGATTTCAACAATCATATACATGAAGGAGATATTGTAAAGATATACTATAAAAAATTTGCTCATGAAGACTCATTTACATTCATTATGGCAGGTTATCTGGGAGTCCCAATGAGCAGTGACTATCCTAGTGGTGATTTTAGCATAGAGCTTGAACTTCATTTAGCATCAAAGAGTAATTTCTTTAACCGAGAACTTGAAACAAAACAATTTAAAGGAATGACGGTTGAGGACGCTATAAACTTTGCCTTTCCGGGTAGAAATATAATCAATATGAGCACTAATGACAGACTTAAAATCATAGAAGAGCATATTTATGCTAGAACTCCAAAAGAATTTATAGAAAAATTATCTAAAAAATATATACAAAATGTTATTGCTGATGTTGGTAATGGAGTTGATTTGGTTGAATGTAATCTCATATTCACAAATCATCAATTAACCGGTCCTGATGCTCATTATGAATCACTTGAAGATTATGGTCTTGAATTTATCCCAAAGCAAGAAATTACTATAGGCACTACTCTTAATATAAGACTTATATATTGGAGAGCAAAGCTTACTTATACTCATAAATTAAAAGTTGGTGACAGAGTATCATTTAGAGATTCTTTGGGGAATATAATAAAGAGCACGATTTGTGAAACTAATGCTTCTCTAAGCAATTCTGGTGAATGTTCACTTACCTTAAAGCTTTATGATGACATTAATCACCTAAAAATAAAGGAGAGGATATGAACTTTAATTATGAAATTTATAGAATGAATCAGAGCATGTCTGGTTCTGCTTTAACTCAAGAAGAGAGCAAAGAATGGATAGCTAACAATATATGCATATCAAAAATAGGAATTATAAAATCATTTAACAGCGATACTCAAGAAGGTATTGTAGACATTGAAGAATATAAAGGACTTGAGATTCACACTCGTAATATATCGAATATTAGTCTAAGTCTTCACAAAGATGACAGAGTAGTACTTCTTCAATCAAACATTAATCTATTTAATACAGATGACAATATATATTTTGATAAACATCATTTTTATATATTAAGTGCAATTGACCCTAAGTATCTTAAAATATATGCTAAACATAAGTTGGATATACGTAATGAGATAACTAGTCTTAAAGACATCTTAGAGGCAATAGTAAATGCTATTAATAACTTAAGAATTATAGGAAATTCAAGCATTGATTACTCTTCTCTCTCTTACTATACATCAAAAATAAATAGCAAAATTAATAATTTATTTAATTAGTTTTTTGCTATTTTTGTTATACATTTCCTTAAGTTAAAGGTTAAAGATTGATTTACATAGGTTAGTATGGATTTAAAGGTTGATTTGCAGTTTAATTTAGTATCAGGCTCAGACTTACAGATTGCTGATGGAATAGAAGAGCAAAAACAAAGATTATTTATTTTCCTTAAAACCCCTAAAGGAAGTCTTGCTCTAAATCCAACATGGGGATTTGATTATACACATATCCTTAAATTATGTAAGCTTGGCACTCTAGATCAAATTAAATATTATCTCTACTCTGTTGCCCAAGAACTGGAAATTGATCTTACTGGAGTTAACATTAATATAAACTCAAAAATATTACAAATTACTCTCTATTTTCCTGGTGATTCTCTTCAAATGGAGATTTGCATATGAGTATTGCTTTTGATAATAATTTCGGCATTCTAAAACAAAATATCTCACAAATAATTAACACAAAGAGAGAATATTTAAAACAAACACATGGTATTGTGATAAAAGATGACCCATCATCCATTTACAACATCATAGCTGCTTCTCTTGCTACAGTTGAGGAACAAATAATTAATGAACTTAACCTTTTTATGGATAAACTTAAACCACAAGGTGAGTATTGGAAGGCTATAGAGTCTCATATAAGTGTTAAAAGCACCACTCATGAAGCATTAAGAAATGCTATACTGAACTTACCAGATGTAAAATACGTTAACATTGTAAGCACAGCAGGAAAAGCTAATATTTATCTTATTGTTAATGATACCATCTTAAACGACTCTAAGAACACAATTAAAGATTCTACATTCAAAGCAAACCTTTGGGAAGTACTTTATAGCACTATTCCTAGTGGAACTATCTTAGAAGGTGATATTGATATTGATGGAATAAATAGCCACAATCAAGTTAAATCTTATAAAGTTTCTCTAGGAAAGACTAAATATATCTATCTTAAAGTAAAATACAAACTTGACCTTAAAAATCACATTTATCTCAATATCGACATGCAAATAAGAGAAATATACAGGAGAATTATCAATAATAATTACTCTGACATGGGAATTAGTTTTGAATATCAAGATTTTACTGCTCCGGTTAATGAGATAAAAGGCATTCAAGGACTTAAAATTAATGCCTGCATTCAAGACAATGCTGAGACAAGTATAAGTAACATTAGCACAAGTGATTTTAAAGAGAATCAAGATATTGAAATCAGTCCATCAGAAATACTTAACTTCAGTCTCACTGATAGATTACTTATTGATATTCAAACTTAAGGAGATATATTGAGCATACCAGGTTTTCTTCATAAAACACAAATAGAAAAATTTATACGTTCAGAATTAGATTATGCAAATAAAATACTTGCTGAAATTAAGAGCTTAAATTCTAATTTCTCTGGTATTATTGCTAGTAACTATCTATCTTCTCATTTTATTGCTGTCTGGTTATCAAACGTATTTAAAACTTTTCACTATAAAAGTCGCCCATTAAAAGAGCTTGCAAGCAATATTGACAGCGTCATTTTTGCTTTAAGACATATTGGTACTGATGAGTCATTTATTAGATTATTTAAAGCTTTTCTTAATGTTGATATTGAAATTACAACACCAGAAGCTGGAGTTATTAGTATTAAATTACTTGGAAGTATAAAAACTAATTTTATATCATATATTACTCCTAGTACTGCTGTTGGAGTAAAACCCAAACGTATACGCTTACGTCAATCAAAACAAGGATACGAAGATAAATATAAAACACTAGCATTCAATTTTATTCCTAAAGGATATTCTCATTCAATTTATGCTTTTATTAAAGGCATGATTCCTATAGGAAGAAAACTTAAAATTATTGACAATCAAAATATAGAAGTTGTTTCTTTTAACTAATGGAGGTATCATTTGTCAACAGATGAGAGACTTTTAATGGACGAGAATGAATTTATACAAATTAAAGATTTAAATAGGGTAAATGATATAAAAAATAGTGATTTACTTTTATTAGATGATGGTGTTGCAAGTTGTAATGCAATTACTTATGAAAACTTCCTTCAAAAGACTAAAGATAAAACGTTTAAAGGAGAAGGATTATCTTATTTTAAGGAAGTAATTAAAGACATAATTGCAACAGAACTTGCTGAGAATAGTGAATTTACAGATAAACTTTACTCTAAACTACTAAGCAAACTTATGAATAATGACTCAAGTTATAAGAGTAATTTATCTAGCTATATCAGAAGTGATCTTACAAGTAATATGAGTTCTTATTCGCATTTCTCTAGTTCAGACAAATTTGTTACTATATCAAGTTATAACTCGCTACAAAAAACTACAATACCAGAATATTTAACAGGCATTCCTTCAAGTTTTAGCTCATCAAGAACATCAACTACAAGTACGCGCATTTATGAATCTTCTCTTAGAGATAGGGCTTATAGACTTAATATGACACAAAACACATCAAGTCAAGATGTTACACTTGTTTTTTATAAATTTGAAGATGGTAAACCCATTTATCTAGATGTTTATGTTGATATTGAAATCAATAGTTATCATGATGTTACAAAAAGAGTATATCTTCAATACACTGATGAATCAAGTAGATCAATTGTATATGAGAGAATAGGAAAAAATCTAAGATTAAATGATTATTCTCCTCTATTTAGAGGGTGGTATATGCAAAAACGTTCATATACAAGTGGTACAGTCCCCTCTTTAGTAAAGTTATAATTTTACTTTACTAAATATAAAAAATTATTAGTTTTTGGTACTTTTTGTAATATACTTTATTTATCTTTTTTATGTGAGGTTACAAGGTTAATGGATCATTTCACTTTAACTAAATTGTCTGAAATATCAGAACTTTTAATTAATATCAATGAAATTAAATTAATTGTCATTGCCACTTTTATTTTAGGTATAGGACTTATCTTTAAACCGGTAATTAAAGATATCATAAGTTTATTAGCAACTAAATTTAAAAGAAAGCATAAAGGAAAGGATTAATCAATGACTCTTGACATTAGTTCATTAAATACTGCTTTAAATGCAATAGAAACATTATTTAGTACACTGTCTAATTTTGAAGATGGCTCTTTTAACGTGAATGCTCATAAAATATTTATGCTACTTAATGAAGTTTACACAGAATACAGAATTATTTTCACTAAAAACATGGAAAGATTAGAGAATGCATTAACTCCCCAAATCCAAGAAGCATTAACTCCTATTAATAATAAAATACAAGAATTTATAGAAAAGGTTAATAATAATCCTGAAAACATGAGATTGCCAAAATGGGAAGGAATAAAAGAATCATATTCAAAGGGGTTATAAATTGAATTTAACTACTGCAAAATTAAGTATAGATATACTAAACAAATTTACAGAACTGCTAAAGCAAGACTCAAATAACAACACACAAAAATACATTAATATCTTTAGCAGAGTAATAAATTACTTTTATTCTATGTACAGGGATAATTTAATTAAAAGGGAACAAGCTGAAAGCATGAAAATACTCTCACAATTTGATGACATCTTAAGAATTAATTTAGAGATAATAGATAGCTCTAATGAACATTTAAGTAAAGAGAATGCAAAACACATTGCTTCACTACGTTTAAAGAGAAATAAGCTTATGCATGCTTATATTAATAAGCTTAAAGAAGAGGACAGAAATAATGAATAGACTATTTAAAGTTGTTCTTTTCTTTATTATTTCTATACTAATTAGTTGCACAACTATTGCTTCCTTAACTAAAGAACCAACTATGCCAGATGATTCTAATTTAGAATCAATAAGTAAATATGAATCTGAACTCTCAAAATACGTACTTTATTTACAAGGATTTTTAGTTGATGCTAAGACAAAGGTAAAGAATGAAAATTTTCCCAAATTTTCTTTTTTTGATGCAAGCAAATTAAAATCAGAACATACAATCAAAGCATTAAACTTTAATATCTCCCTACTAAAAAAATATATCTCTCAAACAAAACCTATTGCTGAAGATGTATATAAGAGATATACAAAATTAAAGTAATTTTAATGAGTAAGCCCCTATTGGGGCTTACCTTTTATGCAGTTCTAAACAAACAATCAAATTCCTTATCAGTAGATAAGTGCCCAAATAATTTCAGTGGACTATTACCAAGCTTATGTAAATCAAAAGCTAAAAATATATCAAACTTTTCTAATTTTTCTGGGTCTCTACTACTCTTACTAAAATACTCTTTTATCAAATTACACCAATACTGTATACTCTTTAATGTTTTATTTTTATTAAAGTATTCAAGTATACTCGAATCATCTCCAACCTGAATAGATTTAAGATATGAATTTATCTCTTCTAAACTGTTAAATGGTTTATTAAGAACAAATTTATGCATGTTACGTGCTGCTATGAGTAGATTTCTATAATACTTAAATTTATTTGTCTCTACATTGCTCTTAGATTTAGATTGGTCAGTATGAACAGTGTTTTTATCCTCTACATTATTTCCTGATATATTTACTTGTGTATTCCCATCATTGTTTTTGGCAATAACTTTAACTCTCTCTCTATTATTTTCTAGCTCGGGTAATAATGAACTAGCATCAGTGTCAACTTCACTCTCTATTGATAGGTATGCTACAAGAGCATATCTTTTATGATATGTTATGCATGAACCTACAAGTTGAGATAAAGTATTTTGATTCTTGGCGCCTAGAGAAGAAAATTCTTCGCTGTAAATAGGCGTATCAAATGACTCACAGTAGCCACTACTTGGACTATAAAATGTTGTTGTAATAACATTAATTGTATTATTTCCTACAACTTTAAATGTTGGATATTGCAGGAAATCAATATCTAAATTGTTACTCTTTATAACATTCTTTATCTCTCTGATTATCTCATTGAAATTTTGATATTTATACCCATATCCATTAAGATTCTTAGCTACACCACTTAAATTCATACGTAGAATATATAGAGATTTTAGAAAGTTTACCCTTGCTTGATTCTCATTGGTTACTAAAGCTTGATTATTTACTCTTATATCTGTGACTTTTATCTTTTGTTTACCCAGTTTCTTAACTGCTCTGCGCATTCTAGTTTTTGTATGTTGATTTTTAGTTTTTGTCATATTTAACTTCTAATTGATTATCTATAAAAAATAATATAACAAAAACTAAAAATAATAAATACTTTCATCTAAAAAAATAAAATATTTTGAAATTAAGGATAGAAAAACTTTAATAAAAAGTGGATTTTGTTAATAGTTTTATTTGATTAATTTAAAACTACCAACAAAACCCACTAAAGGTCACATAATTTCCAATTAGGATCATACTAAAATGACTAATATAATCTGAAAAGAATGTTACAATAATTAACTAACTTTTTCAAGTCGTAATCTACATTACCTATTTCTTTTTAAGAGACAAACCCGAATATTCTTTAAACAACTTATCTAAATATTTTTTATCATTTGAAAAAAGAGTATCTAATACAAAACCTGTAAACTTTGCATTTTTTTTATAAAAATCATAACTTTCTTGTTTTTTAAGTTGAAAACGCAAAGGTTTTATCGTGTTTTGTTTTGATTTTTTGTCACTTACTTCCTTTGACTTTATATCCCTATAAACTTCTATCATTCCTCTATCTTTAATCTCTTTTATACTTAACTTACCTTTTAAAACCTGCTCATATACTTTTAAATACAAATAAGCTTGAGTTTTTGCGATTAAAAATCCTTTAATAAAGGTATTAAAACTTTCATATCCATCAATACGATAAAGTTTTTTATTTTTTATGTTATACAATATTTCCATCATTTGAATTTTATTTTCAATATCATTAACCATGCTCTTCTTTAAAGCATGTTTATAATTTTCATATTCTTCTTCTTCTGAAATATCCATCAAACCTTCTTCTCTATCATTTAAAACAATTACATCTTTTAACATACCCAAACCTCCTTTTGAATAAAAATTAAAATTGTCTATTAAGTAACAAAAATCAAAAAGTTCGCTTGCGAACAACTATGATTTAGCTAACCAAAAGGTTAAATTAGATTATTAACATATTCTTTAAAGACTCTAAACTCTCTTGATAATAAGCCTCCTTAGAACTAGGTTCCTGTAAATTATTTGTAAAAACCTTTATTTTGTTATAAAAATGAATTTTTCCTTTAATATATTTACCATACCTATTTTTAATAGAATGCTCTATATTCTTAAAAGTATTTCTATTTTTCATAAATTGATTTTCTATTATAGATATATCAATATCTTTACCTATATACATTGAAATTTTTTCGATGTATTTCATTAATATAGACAAACTTTCAACTGAAAATCGCTCAACTTGAATAGGTATTACAAGTTTATCTGTAATATTCAAAGCATTATCTAAAAGTGAATCTAAATTAGGAGGAGTATCGATTATTACATAATCAAAATTATAACAAGGTAAAACTTTTGTTAATCTATGTTTTAGACAAAGTTCTTTATAAGAGGTATTTTCCTTGTTGAAAAGGTGTAAATTCGGATGAGAAGGTATAAGATATATATTTTCATGTATTTTACTCAAATATTTATCCAAACTAAAATTTGATTTTTCTTTTAAAAGAGCATAAACATTATTTTTCTTTAAACTCTTTACATATTTGAAAAAATAACTAGTTAAACTATTTTGAGGATCAAAATCTATGACTAAAACTTTTTTGCCGATATCTTTTAAGATATAACTAAAGATAATGGTTAAAACACTTTTACCAACACCTCCCTTAATATTTGCAATACTAATTATCTCTGGTTTTTTCTTATCCATCTGGTTATGATACCTCCATTTGGTAACTTTGTATTGTAAAATTTATATACCTCCTTTTCTAAGTCAATAATTCTTTCCAATAGATTTTGAGCATAATTTTTCTTAAATTTTTCTTTATTTCTTAAAGTATGAATCGCCTTTATATAACAAAAGATACTACCTTTTTTAAATCTAAATTCTATATAGTAAGGTCTATATATAGGTGAAGTCTCAATGAGATTTGTAACATCATCTTTATATTTAAGAAATATTGGTTTTTTTAATCTCTTAAATCCGTAAAACATGCCTAAAAATTTATCATCGGCTTGCTCTTTTACACTGAACAAATGAAATACACCTTTTTTATCGATATCGAACAAACCTCTTAAAGCGATAAAGAACTTACCTTCTTCTTTTTGACTAATTCCAAAAGTAAAAATATCTTTAAATACCTTTGTATAATAGATTGTTCTAGTACTTTCTCTTTCTATTTTAGAAAAAACGTTATTTGACCTGTCTCTGTTCTCTATTTTCTTTTCTAGTTTATTCAGTATGCTCATTGTACTTTATCCTATTTCTTTTGTGTTGGTCATTATAATTTTTCAACCATTCTTTTGTTCGTATTACGCTATCTTCATATCTTTTTTTGTTTACATTTTCTTCTATTTTGTCTAAAAATCTCATTGTTTTCCATTTAGACACATTTTTTATTAGATAATCTGTATTGTTTATTATCTTACTTTTACTTTCTTTTTCTATTTTTTCTTTATTATTTATATATTTATTATTAGTTATATTATGACTGACATTTTTAGTTGCATTTTTAGATTTAAAAATTTTAAACCTCCTATTTTTGAAATATTTTTTTTGTGTTTCTTTTGTAAATATGAATACTTTATTAACATCATGTTCGGTGATTTCTTGTTGAGCTTTAAGCAGTCTTTTTAAGTTATTAATGCTGTATTTAGTTATTGTATATCTTATGTATGAGCCATTTCCTTCACCTAGTCTTAATAAAGTTTTTTTAATAATGCCTTTATTGCATAGGAATGCCAAATCTTTTCTTAAAGTTCTAAGTGTAATTTGTTTAAGACTATCTTTAAGTAGAAAAATGTTTAATGTATTTAGAATGAATGTTTGATTATACTTGATTGCATTCTTTTGAAAATATCTAAGTATTGATAGTATTTTATAATATCTATTGTGATATTCCTTTAATGGTTTTGAATAGGTTTTAACCTCAAGGTTTGTATTTATCAT
>NZ_CP075382.1 GCF_023035875.1 Borrelia puertoricensis | reverse complement strand
TATTAAACTCCTTTTGTTCTTATTACTGTTAATAATAACCCAATTATTAGTAATAAGTAAATCATTAGTTAGTAAAAATATAAAATATTTTGTTAGATTAACAAAAAAATATATCAAAAGTTTTGACAAAAACAATTTTTGTTATATTATTTTATTTATAAAGAAGAACAAAAGGAGTTTAATATGACAAATATGACAAAAACAAATGAACAAAAATTAGAGGTGGGGATGCAACAATTTGATTTGTACAGGCAAATGGTATTTAAGGGTTTTGAATCTTTTGCATATCAAAGTCAAGAAAATCTTAAAGGTAAACAAAAACAGTTAAGTAAAATAAATAAGGTAGGACGTAAATTACCAAAAATTGGTAAGAATGAGTATTTCAAGTTTAATAGTAAGGTTGACTTTAGTATGCAAAGAAGAGCTTTACACAGGGTAGGAGCTAGTGAAGTTGGTAGTCTGTTTATGGGAGCTGATTATTTAGAAGAGATGTTTATCGTAAGAATTCTTAAATCTATAGGAAGGGAAATGCCTTTTGAAGATAATTTGAGTATTAAAAAGGGAAAGGCTTTAGAGAATTTAATAATTGACGAATTTGTAAAAATTTATGATAAGAATATTCATATATTACATAAAAATAAATATTCAAACGGTATTGATAAATATAATTACTTTAAAAAAGTTGGTAAGAGTGATTGTTTAGTTGGTGCTACAATTGATGCTTGGTTTGTTAACGGGGAAGGTGATGCTGAACTTTTAGAGATAAAATGCAGCGATTCATTTCAAATACAATGCGGTGCTTCTGAATATAATAGAATTGGTAATTTTCTAGATAATAAATATTTCTTTAAGTATTACGTACAAGTACAGATGCAACTCTTATGTACAGGATTAAAAAAAGGAAACTTATTCTTTTTATTTGGTGGAGATACTACAAACTGTGTTATTGAAAGAGACGATGCATTTATAGCAAAGATTATGTTTTATATGGTGGCTTTTAATGTTGAGATTAACAACGCTCTTAAGTATATGAGAAGCTATAATGATATTGAGAGTGCAAGTGATGAAGAGTTAGTTAAGAGAATAAAATCATTTTTAAATAAAAGTGAATTTTATAATACCTTGGCACAATTAGACTTTAGACAAGAATTTCTTAAGTTTGTTAAGTTGACAAATCTAGAAGTTGAGAATGAGCTTGGTTTAAAAAATGATATTTTTATTTTAAATAAAATGGTTGAGCATATAAGTAAAGTTGAGGCTGAGAAAGCAAAAGAAGCTGAGGAGATTACCAAAGTAGTTAAATTAAAAGTAAAAGAAAAAATTCAAGATATGATGAGGACTTATTCAATTAGTAATAATATCTATTATAATTTTGAAGGAATTTTATTCTCGTTAAACATGAGAAAAAGAGCCATTAAAGATAGGTTTAAGGTGTTTAGTGATAGTTATACACAAGTGAATGGACTTTCTAATTTTAGTAGTAATTCAAATGAATGGTCTACACCTATTTTAAAAGCTGTTTAAGGGTACCTTTATGAGATTTATGTTTATAGCTTTATTTTTAGTAATTACTTACAAGATTTTAAGATTTTTATGTAAGTTTGGTGTGAGAAGTATAAAGAATCTCGTTCAAGCTTATTATGCAAGACGAGAATTTTTAGAAAATCTTGAGAGACTTGATTGTGATTTAAGACGTATGGAACTTTTAAGTAGGCTTCATGATGAGGAGAGTCCTGGTGTTTGATATTAACTCGTTAAGTATGTCTGGTCGTTTAACAAGAAACTGTGAGGTTATTTATACTAGTAATAGTTTTCCTATATTAAAATTTACACTAGCTAATAATAGAGGTGTAAAGAAGAATAACTGTGTTACAAGACAGGCTCAATTTTTTGACTGTGTGATTTTTGGAGCTAGAGCTGAGAGTCTTGCTGCTTTACTTAAACGAGGGGTTCAAGTTGTACTTAGTGGAGCCCTATCTTATTCAAGTTGGAATGATAAGCGTACAGGTGAGGGTAAGAGTAAATACAGTATTTTGGTAAATGATATTTGCGTTTTAAACTCATCAATTAAAACACAAGATATTAATGAGAATAAGCTTGAAGATGAGTTTTATGAAGATATTCCTTTTTAATATCTATATTTAAGTTAAGGGAAGTAGGGGTGGGTAGTTTAAAAAATAAAGATTGTAAGTGAGATTATATATGAAAATAACGCAAAATAACCCAAATTTAGTCTCAGCAGTACGTCAGTGGGGATGTTACTTTTTATCCCTTCATTATTACGTATCAGTTTTTAAAAAGTTGCAGTTTAGTGTTCTTGATATAAATAGGAATTATCATAACTTTGTTAAGTCAGGGTGTATGAGAAGTAATTGTTATATTCTAAATCCATGCGCTGTACTGAGACGGTTTGATATCAGTGCAAGTGTGAGGTGGGAGGGACCTGTTTACAGATGTTTAGATGGAGAATTTGAGATAAGTGAAGTTAAAATAAAAAATACACCAGGATATCATTTTATAGCAACTAATTTGTCTTCTGTACTTTATGATTCACTCTCTCTTAAAGAGCGAGGAAGGGAGTATAATGTTACGTCTAAACGTGTGTTTAGAAAAATATAAATCTCTATTTATAAAAAAAAAGAGACCGGAGAGTCTCTTTTTTTTAATGGTAAAAGGTTAATATAAATATTTTATAAATAAGCTGTATTTATTATACATAATATTTTGTAAAAAAATAGATATTTAGCAAAATTTATTTCAAGCTAGTTTTGATATCTTTGTAAGCCTGTATTTTACTTGCACTTGAGAGACCATAAACATTATCAATCTCAGAAGTAGATGAATATTTCATAAGTTCTTTTATTTGGAATGCATTATAACCACGTGATTTTAGAGTAGCTATGAATATATTTCTACATAAATGAAGAGATTTTCTTTCTTTAAATCCTCCCTTAATGAGTAATTCTTTAAATTTTTCGGTAATCTTTTTTATATTAATTTTATTATCACGAAATCTAATCTTACTTTTTTGAAATAGATATGTACGTCTTGCATCCATACCTTTTTTTTCGAAATAAGTTTTATGGGCCCTCATAATAGCGTCAAATTCATCTTTATTAATTACAACTTCTCTTATGCAAACACCTCTTCTCTTTTTTGCAACATTAACACGCAGGCTATAGAGTAGTTCATTATTACTACCTTTTTCTTTTGATATCTGGTCAAGTTTTATATTTTGTACCTCAACACCCCTACAACCAGTAACTGAGAGTAAGTGTACAAACCATCCTGAAATGGGGTCTAGACTTTTAAGTCTCTCTATAGAGCGTTTTACGAGTCTAATTGTCTTGTCATTAAGATAAAATCTAGTTTTGGGTTTAGTAGTAATTTGCTTTTTAGAAGGATTGGTAATTAACAACAGTTCTTCTCTTAAGAGTTCATTTTCTTTAATTAAATTTTTTATTTTTTCTTTAAGTAAATCATTCACTATCATGTAATTTTAAAGTTAACTAAATATTATAAAAATTACTAAACTTGTGTAAAAAATATTAGCAAATACTTACACGTAGAGTCAATTTTTAAAGGTCGCCATTGTATAGAAAATATGCTCTTATACATATTTGTAATAAATATAAAGGATATTTTTTTGAGAATTTAGGGAATATAACTAGCATTCTTTCCATTGTTATTAACAAATACTTATAATTTTACTTTCTGTTTACTTTATCTGTCGCTTTAGTACCTTTCAACTTTGCAATGATGGATTACTTAGTACAAAATTTAAATTCTCTATCTCTGTTAACTTAAAGTTTACTTTTATAGTTACTCTTACCATTTTTATAACGAGTTTAATTTATTTTCTATTACACATCTTTATCTAGAATTTTTGTTACCTTATTCTCTTAAATCTTTCTTTTTTAAATCCCCATTTCTTAACTTTCATCTTTAGTTATTAGAGGCGTATTTAACTTCCTGCTCCTACTTGACAAGTGCTTGTTGCTTGATTTTTAAAATCATTGAGTGTACTTTCATCCATTTTGCTAAAGTATCCTTTTACTACTTGTTTAAAAGTGCTTTTACCCTCATCATTTCCGTTACATTTTTCGAGCTCAGTATGTATATGTTCAAGTGCAGCTTTTATCTTTTCTTCATCTAGAGTTAGAAGTTGATTAAACTTTTCCTTATCACCTAATGCCTCTTTTAAAAAATCTAGGTTTGATTTTTGATTATCATTTAGCTTTTCTTTTAAGGCTTCTTCAGGTGTTTTTTGAACTTTTTCTGTTTGTTCTGAGTTTACTTCTCTTTTGCTTCTACCTCTACTTTTGATGTCTTTATAAGAATCAAACCATTCACAACTACTCATTAGTAATAATAAAATCAAAATAAAATTAATTTTATTCATATAAATCCCCTTATCTTTTTTGTTTTAAAAATATATCTCTATTTACATATCTTTAATGTACATTTACGTATAAGTATTAATTGTTTTTGTAAAATTTATTGTTTTGTTATAAATTTTATGTTAAATATATTTTTGTTAACCTATTAGTTAACTTATATTAAAAGGTATGAATAGGGTAAAGAAATCGTTTGATGATTATGTTGTGTATTTTAGAGAAGGGAAGCTTAATAACACTGGTATAGCAAAAGAGCTGGGAGTTAGTCGTGTTAATGTAGGAAAGATGAGACGCAAATGGGAAGCGCTTAAAGATGACCCTGAGTATATTACTGGTGCTGCTAAGCTTACTATTTGTGAAGATACTTTAAATAATATCTTATTTCATGCATCACAAAGTACAGCCCAGGCGCGTGATCTTAAAAGTCAGTTTAGTATGGCTAAAAGTATGTTGGGACTAGAATTTATAAATTCATTTAGTCGTTATTTAGAGTTAGAACTTAAAACTCATAATTACAAAATAGAAGAACTCGAGTCTCAAATTAGCAATCTTTACAAGAAGACTTTAAGTAAAAAAGTTGCACATTCAGAAGAAGAGAGTCGTGAGCTTGAAGAGTTAAAACTTAAACTCGATGAGCTTAAAAGGGAGAGAGAACTTAAGAAGATGTCACTATGTTACAAGACAATGCTAAAGCTTAAAGCTACTGATACAGATGTGCGCTCTAAATTACAAATTTAAAGGATATGGTAATGGATATATATAAGCTGCCTATATTTAAAGAAATGCAGCGAGAGTACAAGCGTGATTTTGGTATTGATATAATGGATTTTATTAAGCCTAAAGCATTGGATATTGATTTTAAAGGATTTGAAAGTAAATATTTAACTTCAAAACAACTTAAAGTAGTACGTAATATCGAGAAGAATAATCAAAGTAAAATTATTTTATCTGGTGGGATTGCAAGTGGTAAAACATTTCTAGCATGTTATCTATTCTTAAAAATACTGCTTACAAATAGGAATGTGTATAAAAGAAATACTAATAATTTTATAATAGGAAATTCCCAAAAATCATTAGAGGTTAATGTTATGAGTGAGTTAGAAGATATTGCTAGTATGCTTAAAATACCCTTTAGGCCAAAATTTTCTAATACATCATATTTTGAAATAGACTCACTAAGAGTTAATTTGTATGGTGGTGATAGGGCAAGTGATTTTGAGCGGTTTAGAGGCTCTAATTCAGCGCTTATTTACGTTAATGAAGCAACTACACTGCATAAAGAAACATTAATAGAATGTTTAAAAAGGCTTAGAGTAGGAATGCAGGCAATTATATTTGATACCAATCCAGATAGTCCTGAACATTTCTTTAAGCTTGATTATATTGATAATACAAAAATTTACTCTACATATAACTTTACAACATATGATAATGAATTAATTTCTCGGGATTTTATTAAAACCCAAGAAGAGATTTACAAGGACATTCCAACATATAAGGCAAGGGTTCTACTTGGAGAATGGGTCTCGTCCTGTGATGCGATATTTACTAATGTTAATCTTACAAGTAAGCATGAATTTATATCCCCAATAGCGTATTTAGATCCTGCATACAGTATAGGAGGCGATAATACAGCTCTTTGTGTTTTGGAGAGAGTAGATCAAAGTTATTATGCGTTTATTTTTCAAGAAAAGTTACCAGTAGGTGATCCTAAAATGTTAAATACAATTAAAACTATACTTACAAATCTTAATGTACACAAACTATATGTTGAAGATAGGGATAACGTTTCTGGGCATGGGAATGTGACTAAAATGTTTCTTAAACTTAGGGCGGGTATGAGTCATAAGTTTAAAATTGCTCCAATTAAACCTCTAAGTAATAAATTTACTAGAATTGCTACGTTAATAGAGCCATTTGCAACATCTAAACTTAGTATTATGGATTATTCAAGTAAGTCAGCTATATCTGATATTTATAAGTACAAAGGAGATGGGAAGAGTGATGATGATTCATTAGATAGCCTATCAGCATCATATATGTTATTGACTCTAAGTATGAGTACTCTTAAAGCTCATTTTACTAAAATAAGGTTCCTATAACCGTTAAAATATTATATAATAATTATATAAGGAGTGTTTTTATGGGACTTGCTCAACGAGTTATTACACAGCAAATGGTTATAGCTGAACTTACTAAAGCCGGTATTAAGAGAGATATTGCTATTGATCTGTCTTATAGGTATTATCGTAATGAGCTTACGCACAAAGATATTGAATTCTTAAAAGAAAACTTTGATATAAAATTGAAACACTTAGAAGATGGGATTAGTAGTGTTAAGGATGAGCTTAACACCAAAATAGATACTAAATTTAATGAACTCGATAAAAAAATAGATACCGTTGAGAATAATCTTAACACCAAGATTGATACTAAATTTAATGAACTCGATAAAAAAATAGATACCGTTGAGAGTAACTTTAACCTTAAGCTTGAAAAAGTTGAAGCTCTCTTACAATCTGAGATTAAATCTGTCAAAACCGACCTGGATAACAAAATTGATACTAAATTCAATGAACTTGATAATAAGATAGAGAAATCTACATTAGAATTTAAAAACACATCTAAACTCCATAATTGGATGTTTGGTACTATCATAACTCTTACTTTAGGTATTTTATTAGCATTATTATTGAAATAATTTTTATTTCCCCCCCCAATTAGTACAGATACAATAAAATATCTATATTTTATCGTATATGTATTTGTTTCTTTTATTTTGACAAAAACTATTATTTTTGCTACAATCTATATGCAAACTGAAATTAAAGGAACAAATTTGTATTATTTTGATGAAATAAAGAAACGATCAAATAAGATCTGTCCTTTGGAATTATATAAATATTCGCTTGTTTTTAGGAACTATATAGAGAATCCTGCTGAGGATGCACTGAAGAATGGTATTCATCTTGAAAGTTTAGATAATATTAGTGAATCTGAGATAGCAAGACTTAAAAGAGAGCTTAAAGATGCTCTTTTAAATCTTATAATTAGTTATAGATTTAATGGTGCAGGATATATTTTAGTTCTAACTCGTGATGAACTGACAGAATTAGAAGAAGAAGTAAATTCTGAATTGCCCATTGGATTTAAATATCTAGATTTCAATTTAGTTAAAGATTTGGGTATTCATGATCAACATATTACTTACACAGTAAAAGAAGGAAATACCACTTATTCTTTAGTTAAGATACATAAGAGTAGACTCATCATTTATGATAATTATGATTATGTCTTAAAACGTTACACACCATGTTATAGTGAAAGTTTTTTACTTAATATTTATCTACTTGAGAAAATTTATACAGAGATAGATAAGAGAATAGAGACACATAATTTTCTTTTTTATAAAGATGAAGCATTAGTTGGACTTCAAGATGCACTATCAAATGCAACTGCATCATTAAACAGCTTAACACATAGAAATAATAGTAATAATGGATTATTTGCAGGTCTATTTCAAAGACAAAGACAGGATAATAACAGCATATCTGATCTTAAGAGTATTAATGATAGTCTCTCAAGAGAAATCGAGAGATTAAAGTCAAGTTTAAATAATGAAGGAATATTTTACACTTCAACAACAGATGCATCATTAGAGGTAATTAAGTATGATCTTACGTATTTAAAAGAGGCATTGGCATTAGTAAAAGCTAAGATAGGAGCAGATACAAAAGAGCCACTAACTCGAAGTTTTAATGAACAGACTAAAGGTTTGGGAAATGATGGTAAGGGAGATAGATCCAATTATTATGATTTTCTTAAAGGAATACAAGAAGCAGTAGAGATTGCTGTCAATATTAAACTATCTAGGTATTTTGATTTAGAGATGAAATTTAATTCTCTTGTTATGCTTAGTGAAGAAGAGAGAGTAGATAGAGATCTCAAATTAATAGAATTTTTCGGTAAATATAGTGAACTTATAAATAAAAGTGTTTTAAGCAAAGATGAGATATCAAAGCTAAAAGAAAAATTATTTTCAATTTAGGTTAAGGAGTTTTCATGGAAAAAGATTCAGATGTAAATACAGAAGAAGTAGTAATACAGACTAATGATAATAGCTCTTCTGATAAGTTTAAACGTATAAGTCAAGAAGAGTTTGAAGAGTATATGCAGCTTAAAGAAAAGGTAACTCGAGAAGATGAAAGGGTTAATAAATTAAGTATAAATGACCGAATTGCACGTGAACTTGCAAATGCGGAAGATAGAGAGCGAGTAGAGAAACAGTTACTCTTAGAAGCTGAAAAGATAAATGAAATTGATCAATTAGCAAAAGCACATTTAAGCAAGCATTTTGATAAAGATATGTTACTTTCTAAAGGTTATTCACTGAAAGAAATAATGCAAGCACAAAGAAGAGAGTTAGTGAGAAAATTTGTTCCTAAAGAACAAATAAAAGCTATTTCCAAGCTAGATAATTTTGAACATTTAGATGGAGAGATATTAGAACAACTTGTATCTTTAGCAAAAGTAAATATAAGTATGAGAAAACGTGCTGCAAGTAATATTGATTCTAAGCGTGGTGATATTATCTCTAAAATAGAGAATAGAATATCATTATTAGATTCAGGGTTCTCACCAGTTAACTTTGATGAATTTAATATTTCTGTTGCAAATGCTTATAAAGATAGAATACATGAGTTTTATAACCTTAAAGAGAAAAAAACAGCTTAAGGAGATATATGCATGTCAGAGACTATAACAAAACTTAAAGAAGAATATGATAAAAAGGTAAAAGAAATACAAGACCTAATGAAAAATCCAAATAGGGATCCTGGTCTTTTTAGTAATAATGTTGATTTTAGAGATAAGAATTTAACCTTTGCTAATTCTGGTGGAAGTATAACTTCAAAAGTAGATAAGTTAGAGAATTATCCTGTTAAAGGATATCCATACAAACGTGGTGTTAAGTTATCTTATGAGGCAAGTGATAATACTGAACCTTGTGTAGAAGCTGGGGGTGGTACTGATTTATATGGTATATGCATAGATATTGATGACTTTACTGGTATAGCAACTGTACTGCCAATAACAAATAATTTTACGGGATATTTAGTAGTAAAACAGAGCAGTCAAAGTTCAATTACTCCTGGTACCAAAATTAAAATTAATACAGATGGTGAAGTTGAAAATAACAGCAGTTCAGGTGGTGTTAATGGAATAGCCTTATCAAAGGCATTTCAAGTTAATACTAACTTATACATAGCATTAGTAAGTATATGTGGAAACAGAGGTAGTTAAGAATAGTGACTAGCAAAGCAAACCCATCAAAAGATGAACTTAGAAGTGATCATGATACTCAAACTGATTTTCAAATGGGTGATATTGATTTAAGTGATACAGAAGATCAAGAGCTTTTTAAGAATCTATTACAAGAATCCCAATTACAAGAGGATTCTACAAGATCAAAAAGACGAAGTAAAAGAAGCACCCCAATATTAGAAGAAACTACTGAAGGTAAGTCACTTAAAGAGATTATCTTAAAATTAAGGAAATACTTTAAGAGTTTTGATACTCAAGCTGCTGTGTTTAAAGCACCAACTACTTTTCAAGATAAAAACATAAGAGTAGATGCAATTTCACAATCTCTCTCAAGTAGTACAGATAAATTAGAAGAATACCCAGCTTTAGGATTTCCATATAAGCGTGCAGTAAAGCTAAAAGTAGAGACAGATACTAAAAAAAATGACGAAGTTCAAGTTGAAGTTAGTGATGGGAATAACATGTATGGAATATGTGTTGATATTGATCCTTATACTAATGTAGCAACTATACTTCCTATTACGAATAATTTTACTGGATATGTAATTGCCCAAAGCTCTGATAGTTTTAAGATAGGTGATAAATTAGATTTTAATTCTAATGGAGAAGCTGTTAAATCATCTAATACCTCATCAGTCAAAATTAATGCTATAGCATTATCAAATAAATTTACAATACAACTTACTAATGATGAGAGTAAGAAAAGCAATGATGAGTATACATTAAATTTAGTTAAAATAGCTCTTTATGGAAATAAAGCCATTGGTTAAAGGAGAAGATTTACATATGTCAAATGTAACTCAGTTAGTACAACAATATGAAGAGAAAGCTAATAGTATTAAAAAGTTAATGAAAAATCCTATTAGTGATGCAGGGGTTTTTAGTAATAAAGTTGATTTTAGGGATAAAAATTTACACTTTGCCAACCAAGGTGGGACTGTAACTAGTAGTAAAGACAAATTAGAAAATTATCCTGTCAAAGGTTATCCATACAAAAGAGGAGTAAAACTAGTTGTAGAAAATCCAAGTACTTCTAATAACAATCCACACTATGAACCACATGTTGAGGTTGGTGGTGAGAATGATCTATATGGAATATGCAGTGATATAGATGAGTTTACTGGCATAGCAACAGTAATACCTATTACAAATAATTTTCAAGGGTATTTAGTAGCCAAACAAAATAGTGGTATAAAAAGAAAAGATAAAGTTAAATTTGATACAAATGGTGAGCTTGAAAAAGATAGCTCAAGTAATGGCAAAATTAATGCCTATGCTTTATCAGATGCAATTTCACTTGATGGTACTACAAACAAAATTTGCATAGTTAATGTAGCTATTTACGGTAATAAATCTAGATAAACTTAAATTAGTTAAAGGAGGTTAAAGATGTCAGAATTATATGATCAAAATTATTATGCAAAAGAAATAGCGAATATTTTCTCAGAAATTAAATTACCAGTATTTTATAACTGGTTTTCAAAAGAACAAATTGAAGATGTTGATTTAAAGATGGGATATTTAAAAACAATTAAATGGGATGCATTTCTTAATGCTAATCCTACAACATTAGTAAATGAAGTTAATACTATTGCAACCATTGGATTTCGTTCAGAGTCAGTGAGACTTAATTATTTAAAGTTACAATATAAATTTAGACACTTAAAACAAACTTCTGAAAAATTTTATAAAGATAATGATTATGCTGGAGATGTAAATAATAATTTACTTCCATTTGGGGAGGCATATAAACTTGCAACAAATGAAATAATAAAACTAATAAATCATTTTGTATTAACAGGTACTGTGTCAATCCAAAAAGATGGAAAGAATCAAAAACGAATGTTACCTAATATGTATGGGCTCTTAAATATGCCAGATCAAGTAAAAGAAGAGGTAAGTAGCAGCGACAAAGAAAAAATGGATAAAATATTTGAAAGTATCGAAAAGGGTCTTGCAAAATTAGAGCTAGGAGATGAATTCTCAACTCCTATGATGGTATTAGTTGATCCAGTAACAAGTTTAAAGTTAGTTAAACCATATGCAATAACAAATTCTTCTTCATCATCTAATGTTTATTCTTCTAATGATTCTTGGGAGGACTTCCTTATTAAGACAATAAAAGCTGTTAATAATAGAAGAGAAGTATATATTGAAACAAGTAATTTACTTCAAAATCAAATACTCATTTATCCATTAAATGCTGAACTAATTAAGTTCAAACCAAGTAAATATATGCTACCAATGCCAAATGAGCAAGTGGATAGAGATTCAACTGATATTGCACATTCATATCTTGATTTTGTACTTGGTGGACTCTTAGCAACAGAGAAAACAATTTTACGAGTTGATATTAAACAATCTTAAAGGTTAACCTGGTAATGCAACAGAGAACAGCTCAACAAGAGATAGAGAGACAAGAAGAAGAATTATTTATAAGCAGGCTTCACTCTAATATTATTTCCCTTTTGGGAATAAGCATAGAAGAATTTTCTATTCAAAGCTTTATGATGCAAATTAATCTCTTAGAGTCAATATTATTAGCTAATGGAATACAGTCAGAGAAGCTTACTTATAATGATATCTTCTTGCTTACTTACTATCATATTGGATGTGAACTGAGGAAAAAGGGGATTGTCCGTGAACTTGAATTTGAGAGAATAAAGAGAGAAAAATTCAATGAACTTGAAATTGACTATCACCCTATATCTGATACTAGTCAATCTGACAGTTGTAATAAAAACTTCTGTTTACGATTTGATGCGTATCTAGATAAAGTTAAAAGAGATACTACTTCTCCTTCCTGTATAGGAGTTGTGTAATGAATAATCTTAGAGATAAGTTATCACAAATGTCACAACGTATGATATTTACATACAAAGCCCCTGCTCCTTTACGTTTATATAAATTTGAAACTATTACACTTGATGATAATTCTTATCAGAGGGTATTTAATAAAGAAGACTACTTAGAATTTACAGGCATTATTATAGATATAAGTCCCCAAGAATTAAGGATGATTTATGACTCAAATTTATTTGACTTACAAGGACTCTCTAAACTTTATACAAGTGATGATATTATCTTCAATCTTCAAGATAGAATTTCTATAGGTGATAATTATTACGAAATAGTAAGTATTGACTCTTCTATTGGTTACCAAACACTAATTTTAAAGGATATTGTATGGAAATAGAGTTAGAGGTTGGTTGGTTTGGGGGCAGAGCTAATGTTGCACGCATGCATGAGATTGGCGCTAATAATTTACCAGTACGTAAACATTTAAGTGAAGTTGCTGCTAGTTGTGAGTTTAGAGAATATATCAGTAATGATTATATAAAAAATGAATTTAAACGTGATCCTAGATCTGGAATGAGTGCCATTGGAGAAGCATTTATAACTTATTATCAAAATTATGTATTGTCAAATAAAATCAAGCCTGAACTTAGTCCAAATACAATTAAGCAAAAACGAAAAAAAGGTAGTGGTAATCCAGAAATTACTCTTGTTGATACTTCACGAATGCTAAATGAGATTAGTTATAAGGTGAATTGAGTGCTTATTGGGTTAGAGGTTATACTTATGCATATAATTAAAATACTAAATGACTTTAAAGAATATGCTCATGCTAAAAGTGAAAACATATGTAAGGTTATTAATACATATAATCATCCATATCTACTCTCTAATATAACTACGAGCGAACCTAATATTATTGCATTTAAATTTACATCTGAAGATGGCTTACTTGCTCACAACTCTCATTATGGTACTTTTTATGATAATATTTGTGAGTTTAATATTAACTTCCAAATATTTATTATCTCTCTTGTAATAAATTCAAATGACTATGATGCTTACAATAGAATGTTGACTTTATATAGTTTGCTTAAAGAATTTTTACATAACAGAGTAAATAAATACACAGTTAAGGACGCTCATGAACCTGACTACATAAAACATCTCAATATATATATACGTCCAACATCTAATATGCAAAATACAGGTCTCATTACTTTGGGAACAAAATGTAGTAACACTGCTTATAGCTCATCAGCTAGTTTTAAAGCTGGAATCCAAATATTTGAAAGGAAGGAGTAATACTTTGCCACAAGATACAATTAGTGTAAATTTAATTAGTAATAAAGTACATAACACAACAATAAACTATTATTCTCCGTTACTAGTTTATAAAACATTAAAAATTAATGTGAATAAAGATAGTGCAAATTATAAAGTCTTAAATCTTACAATAAATAACTATGAAAAGCAAATAGAAGCATTAGAAAAAGAAAATGGAAATGGACAAGATGAATTTACTAAAGAAAAGGAACTATTAAAGAATGCTATGTCTGATTTCTTTAACTCTCCCAGTGTAGCATTAAAATCTGCTATGCTCTTTATTTATAAAGATAAACCTGAGACTATTAAAACTTATCTTAAAACACACAGACACTCATTTGTTGTTCTAATTAATACTTATGATAAAGATAATAATGGTGATGATGGGCTAGTTGTATACAAAGATGATTACTTGAAATTCAAGATGCCAGATACTTTTTTTGTTTTTTCTACTAAAGAGAGTGAAATAAAAGAAATATTTAAAGATAAAAGCTCCCTAGAGAAAACAAATAATATAGCTATTTATAGTAATAAGCGAGATAATCTACATCTTAAATTTATAAGTCGATATTTATATGAAGCTTGTATGTTTCACAGTGTAAATCCATATGGCATGAATCTTGCTGCAAGACCACTTGTTGATGATGAAGTAATAACTAAACTTAGAGGTGCAAATATTAATTTTTATTCTTATCTTAACGAAACAGGTCTTGAGAGAGTATCAGCATTTAAAGAAGGAGTTGATCTTGCGGGAAATCCTATTGACCAGTTATTTACTTATCAATATATAAAACAAGAAGCAATAATTGAACTTATTAGAGTTTGGAATATTAATAATAGACAAAATAGTAAATTATCTAGGTTGCAATTATCTGGAGATAGAGATAATGCATATACATCAGCAATTGAATGCTTACTAAAGAGATATATAGAGAGAGGACTTATTGTAAGCTACTCAAACTTAAATATTATACTCTCACCATCACCACAACTTAAATTAGAACTAACTATTGATATTACTTATAACTACAGTATCAACTCTCTCTCTTTCATTATTACAACCAAAGATATAACTGATTACTTAAATAAACTCGAAAATTAAGGAGGAGATATGGGATTATATGATTTAAAGGAAGTTTATCTCTCTATCTCGGGAAGACAAATTAATAGTGGAAAATTAGAACTTACAAGTGAACCTACAACTAGAGCAGTAATTAGTAATGAAGATAGAGGAATGCCTGTTATCAGTCTTCGAGATCCCAAAACCATTACTTATATATTTAGTATTGAAGTAACACTTGGTAGTCATGATTACATATTACTAACTCAAATCTCTGATGACCAATTTTACAACATGAATGTAAGTAAAGAAGATAAAATGATGGATTTGGTATTTAATGATAGGATAACAACAAAAATAATCAGTAACTGTGCTGTATTTACTGAAGAACCATCAAGAAGTTACTCAGCAGAAGCAGAAAAAGTTACTTTTGAAATTAGAGCTATCAATTGCCAAAAAATAACACCTAAAAATTAAAGGACACACAATGATTACAAGATATAAAATGAACATATTAAGCAAAGATAAAACTTATGAATACCAAATAAAAGTATTACCTGTTTATACGTGGGACTCTATACTTGGATTTAATCAAGAAGAAGCTATAAATAAACTTAATGATGTTAAGTATTTGAAAGAAATAACTAATTTAATGATCAAACCCGGGTTTTTAGATGAGTTTTACGTAATACTGGATTACAATAGAGAATTCATAAGTTATTATAAAGATTATCTTATTGCTATTCTTTATTCTATAGAGTTTAATACATTTCATTTAGACTCAGAATTTAAAAAACCAGCCCTCCTTTTTCTTAAAGAATATGAGAATAATGTTGGTGATTTTGTTACTTTTAATTACATTACCGATGAATTTAATTATGAACATATAATTTCAAAACTTAAATCAAAGGCTAATAATGAAACATATAGATAAATTTGTTGAGAGTATTAATGCTACTCGTACTCGTTACTTTGCTTTAATTGACGATATAAAAAGACATAAATATTGGCTACCAATAATTACTGGTATTTGTTCTTACAGAGAAATTAAATGTATGACATACGATGAATTTATAGAAGTAAGCAATATTGCTGAAGCTAAGCTAGAGAAGGAAATTCTTGAACTGATTTTATCTAAATAAGGACACTTATGGATAATAAATTTACCATCAAATTTAAAGGTATACTCGATCATGCATCAACGAAAAAAACATTAGAGAGAGACATATCAAAATTAGAAGAGAACTTAAAACCCAAACTTTCTTCTCTCAAAAGTACTAAAGATATAATTAAAGCTAATTTAAAAGATAAAAATGCAGAACTTGCAAAACAAAATAAATATGAACGTTTAAGAGAGCGAGTAGAGAAATTTAGACTTACTGAGACTAAAAAGCTAATGAAGCAAGGACACAGCTTCGAAAAAGCTAAACGAGAAGCTTTTAAACGATCTACTATGTCTACTAAAGACTTACGTAATTTAGAATTTAAATCACTTAAAGAAAACTCTAAAATGCAACAAAATTTAATAAAAAAAAACAATTTGACTTCTAAAGTCATAATAGGAAGTGCAATTGGTAATATAATAGCTAGTTCCATTAAAGGTGCTTCCTCTAATATGTTTGCATTTGCAAAATCATCAGTAAAAGATGCTGCAGAAAGAAAACGAATAGGTACCCTAAACTCTAGAATTTTTAACTCAACTGAAAAAGGCAAATTATTAAATACTATATCGAGAATTAAAACATTTGAAAGGGGAAGAGCCCAAGAAGAATTCTTAAATAAAGCTGCTGTTATTAAAAGCACTCTTAATAATCTGGGAATGAATAATGAAACTAATATACGAAAAGCAGTAGAACTTGCAGCTAAACTTAAAGCTAGTGGACTCTCATCAAGTGATGATGCTATCTCTTCAGTTGTTGATTTACTTCGTGGAGAAGGTGGTTCAATCTTTAATTTAATGAGTCAATTTGATAAATTTGGTAACAAGTATCTTGAACATGCTGAGCGTAAATGGCAACAGGATACTTTTCACGATATGGGTTCAAGAATAACTAAACTTGATGACGTTTTAAGTGATTTTAACGAATTAAATCTCACAAATACTACAAGCTCTTATGACTCTGCAACAAGTAGTATGGATAAGATAGATGAAGAATTAAAAAAATTAACTGCGTCCACATTAACACCTTTAATGGATTTTTCCGCTAAAGCACTTAAAAAGATAAATGAATTTAACTTTCACAAAGATATCGTTGATCCTATAATAAACGGAATTAAAAGCATTTTTAGTTTAGATAGACTTATTGCAAGACTTAAATCAATATTGCCCTTATGGATGGGAGGAGATAGTGGTGAGAGCTTATCAAAAATTACTCATGAAGATAAATCTATTACTACTCCTCCCAGTGGTACTTAAAATAGGGAGACATTTATGCAACCTATGGAAATATTTCAAATTATTAAAGATACTGTAACACAAATATTTGCTTTATTTAGCACAGATAATTTTATTGTTCTCTTCCCAAGACCTGATCTTAAGGGACTTGGGTATTTGCCCCAATTATTCTTTATTAAACCTAAATTTGAACTTATAACTCGTACTTATAACACCACATGTTCCAAACGTCCTGTAATTAATTACTACTTAAGGAAAGCTGAATATGTAAGTTATAACCCTGTACTTACAGGAGAAGTTATTGCTTTAAATGGTGGTGTACTTACAAGTCTTTATAAGAATATGTTAGCTCCACTGAAATTAACTCCTTTTGGTAACTCACTACTTGAATTTGATAGTAATTTAGTTAAAGAACAACTGGCTGGTAGACTTCAAGCACAAGTTCCCTTTACTGCTTATAGTCCAACTTTTGGCATTAAAGAATTAGTTGTAATTACTTCCCTAACATTTAAAGATGTGCCTTTCATAGATGAAGTTGAGCTTAATCTTAACATGGAAGTTATTAAAACCTTTCATTTGGATAAATACAAAGGATAAGCTTGTGATATTACTTAAATATGATTTTAAGATTGAATTTTACTCTACTACTAGCTCAAATAAAAATATTACTGGTGATGCAACACCAGAATCTTCTCCTAAAATCATTATCAACACACAACATGGCATTTATGTTGATATCTCAATATCTAATGTTTATTCAAGTTACAATTTTGTAAGGGCAAAACAAGCCAAACTTGTTCTTTGGAATTTACACCTCGATTTCAACAATCATATACATGAAGGAGATATTGTAAAGATATACTATAAAAAATTTGCTCATGAAGACTCATTTACATTTATCATGGCAGGTTATCTGGGAGTCCCAATGAGCAGTGACTATCCTAGTGGTGATTTTAGCATAGAGCTTGAACTTCATTTAGCATCAAAGAGTAATTTCTTTAACCGAGAACTTGAAACAAAACAATTTAAAGGAATGACGGTCCAGGACGCTATAAACTTTGCCTTTCCGGGTAGAAATATAATCAATATGAGCACTAATGACAGACTTAAAATCATAGAAGAGCATATTTATGCTAGAACTCCAAAAGAATTTATAGAAAAATTATCTAAAAAATATATACAAAATGTTATTGCTGATGTTGGTAATGGAGTTGATTTGGTTGAATGTAATCTCATATTCACAAATCATCAATTAACCGGTCCTGATGCTCATTATGAGTCACTTGAAGATTATGGTCTTGAATTTATCCCAAAGCAAGAAATTACTATAGGCACTACTCTTAATATAAGACTTATATATTGGAGAGCAAAGCTTACTTATACTCATAAATTAAAAGTTGGTGACAGAGTATCATTTAGAGATTCTTTGGGGAATATAATAAAGAGCACGATTTGTGAAACTAGTGCTTCTCTAAGCAATTCTGGTGAGTGTTCACTTACCTTAAAGCTTTATGATGACATTAATCATCTAAAAATGAAATAAAGGAGAGGATATGAATTTTAATTATGAAATTTATAGAATGAATCAGAGCATGTCTGGTTCTGCTTTAACTCAAGAAGAGAGCAAAGAATGGATAGCTAACAATATATGCATATCAAAAATAGGAATTATAAAATCATTTAACAGCGATACTCAAGAAGGTATTGTAGAAATTGACGAATATAAAGGACTTGAGATTCACACTCGTAATATATCAAATATCAATCTAAGTCTTCACAAAGATGACAGAGTAGTACTTCTTCAATCAAACATTAATCTATTTAATACAGATGACAATATATATTTTGATAAACATCATTTTTATATATTAAGTGCAATTGACCCTAAGCATCTTAAAATATATGCTAAACATAAGTTGGATATACGTAATGAGATAACTAGTCTTAAAGACATCTTAGAGGCAATAGTAAATGCTATTAATAACTTAAGAATTATAGGAAATTCAAGCATTGATTACTCTTCTCTCTCTTACTATACATCAAAAATAAATAGCAAAATTAATAATTTATTTAATTAGTTTTTTGATATTTTTGTTATACATTTCCTTTAAGTTAAAGGTTAAAGATTGATTTACATAGGTTAGTATGGATTTAAAGGTTGATTTGCAGTTTAATTTAGTATCAGGCTCAGACTTACAGATTGCTGATGGAATAGAAGAGCAAAAACAAAGATTATTTATTTTCCTTAAAACCCCTAAAGGAAGTCTTGCTCTAAATCCAACATGGGGATTTGATTATACACATATCCTTAAATTATGTAAGCTTGGCACTCTAGATCAAATTAAATATTATCTCTACTCTGTTGCCCAAGAACTGGACATTGATCTTACTGGAGTTAACATTAATATAAACTCAAAAATATTACAAATTACTCTCTATTTTCCTGGTGATTCTTTTCAAACGGAGATTTGCATATGAGTATTGCTTTTGATAATAATTTCGGCATTCTAAAACAAAATATCTCACAAATAATTAACACAAAGAGAGAATATTTAAAACAAACACACGGTATTGTGATAAAAGATGACCCATCATCCATTTACAACATCATAGCTGCTTCTCTTGCTACAGTTGAGGAACAAATAATTAATGAACTTAACATTTTTATGGATAAACTTAAACCACAAGGTGAGTATTGGAAGGCTATAGAGTCTCATATAAGTGTTAAAAGCACCACTCATGAAGCATTAAGAAATGCTATACTGAACTTACCGAATGTAAAATACGTTAACATTGTAAGCACAGCAGGAAAAGCTAATATTTATCTTATTGTTAATGATACCATCTTAAACGACTCTAAGAACACAATTAAAGATTCTACATTCAAAGCAAACCTTTGGGAAGTACTTTATAGCACTATTCCTAGTGGAACTATCTTAGAAGGTGATATTGATATTGATGGAATAAATAGCCACAATCAAGTTAAATCTTATAAAGTTTCTCTAGGAAAGACTAAATATATCTATCTTAAAGTAAAATACAAACTTGACCTTAAAAATCACATTTATCTCAATATCGACATGCAAATAAGAGAAATATACAGGAGAATTATCAATAATAATTACTCTGACATGGGAATTAGTTTTGAATATCAAGATTTTACTGCTCCGGTTAATGAGATAAAAGGCATTCAAGAACTTAAAATTAATGCCTGCATTAAAGACAATCCTGAGACAAGTATAAGTAACATTAGCGCAAGTGATTTTAAAGAGAATCAAGATATTGAAATCAGTCCATCAGAAATACTTAACTTCAGTCTCACTGAGAGACTACTTATTGATATTCAAACTTAAGGAGATATATTGAGCATACCAGGTTTTCTTCATAAAACACAAATAGAAAAATTTATACGTTCAGAATTAGATTATGCAAATAAAATACTTGCTGAAATTAAGAGCTCTAAATTCTAATTTCTCTGGTATTATTGCTAGTAACTATCTATCTTCTCATTTTATTGCTGTCTGGTTATCAAACGTATTTAAAACTTTTCACTATAAAAGTCGCCCATTAAAAGAGCTTGCAAGCAATATTGACAGCGTCATTTTTGCTTTAAGACATATTGGTACTGATGAGTCATTTATTAGATTATTTAAAGCTTTTCTTAATGTTGATATTGAAATTACAACACCAGAAGCTGGAGTTATTAGTATTAAATTACTTGGAAGTATAAAAACTAATTTTATATCATATATTACTCCTAGTACTGCTGTTGGAGTAAAACCCAAACGTATACGCTTACGTCAATCAAAACAAGGATACGAAGATAAATATAAAACACTAGCATTCAATTTTATTCCTAAAGGATATTCTCATTCAATTTATGCTTTTATTAAAGGCATGATTCCTATAGGAAGAAAACTTAAAATTATTGACAATCAAAATATAGAAGTTGTTTCTTTTAACTAATGGAGGTATCATTTGTCAACAGATGAGAGACTTTTAATGGACGAGAATGAATTTATACAAATTAAAGATTTAAATAGGGTAAATGATATAAAAAATAGTGATTTACTTTTATTAGATGATGGTGTTGCAAGTTGTAATGCAATTACTTATGAAAACTTCCTTCAAAAGACTAAAGATAAAACGTTTAAAGGAGAAGGATTATCTTATTTTAAGGAAGTAATTAAAGACACTATTGCAACAGAACTTGCTGAGAATAGTGAATTTACAGATAAACTTTACTCTAAACTACTAAGCAAACTTATGAATAATGACTCAAGTTATAAGAGTAATTTATCTAGCTATATCAGAAGTGATCTTACAAGTAATATGAGTTCTTATTCGCATTTCTCTAGTTCAGACAAATTTGTTACTATATCAAGTTATAACACTATTTAGAGGATGGTACATACAAAAATATAGATATCTAAGCGGAAATCGTGTTCCGGTTTTAGTAAAACTGTAATTTTACTTTGTAAAACTTAATAAATTATTAGTTTTTGGTACTTTTTGTAATATACTTTATTTATCTTTTTTATGTGAGGTTACAAGGTTAATGGATCATTTCACTTTAACTAAATTGTCTGAAATATCAGAACTTTTAATTAATATCAATGAAATTAAATTAATTGTCATTGCCACTTTTATTTTAGGTATAGGACTTATCTTTAAACCGGTAATTAAAGATATCATAAGTTTATTAGCAACTAAATTTAAAAGAAAGCATAAAGGAAAGGATTAATCAATGACTCTTGACATTAGTTCATTAAATACTGCTTTAAATGCAATAGAAACATTATTTAGTACACTGTCTAATTTTGAAGATGGCTCTTTTAACGTGAATGCTCATAAAATATTTATGCTACTTAATGAAGTTTACACAGAATACAGAATTATTTTCACTAAAAACATGGAAAGATTAGAGAATGCATTAACGCCCCAAATCCAAGAAGCATTAACTCCTATTAATAACAAAATACAAGAATTTATAGAAAAGGTTAATAATAATCCTGAAAACATGAGATTGCCAAAATGGGAAGGAACAAAAGAATCATATTCAAAGGAGTTATAAATTGAATTTAACTACTGCAAAATTAAGTATAGATATACTAAACAAATTTACGGAACTGCTAAAACAAGACTCAAATACCAACACACAAAAATACATTAATATCTTTAGCAAAGTAGTAAATTACTTTTATTCTATGTACAGGGATAATTTAATTAAAAGGGAACAAGCTGAAAGCACGAAAATACTATCTCAATTTGATGACATTTTAAGAATTAATTTAGAGATAATAGATAGTTCTAATGAACATTTAAGTAAAGAGAATACAAAACGCATTGCTTCACTACGTTTAAAGAGAAATAAGCTTATGGAAGCTTATATTAATAAGCTTAAAGAAGAGGACAGAAATAATGAATAGACTATTTAAAGTTATTTTCATTTGTGCTATTACTCTAATTATGAATTGCACAACCATTGCTTCCTTAACTAAAGAACCAACTATGCCAGATGATTCTAATTTAGAATCAATAAGTAAATACGAATCTGAACTCTCAAAATACGTACTTTATTTACAAGGATTTTTAGTTGATGCTAAGAAAAAAATGAAAAACAAAGATTTTCCCAAATTTTCTTTTTTTGATGCAAGCAAATTAAAATCAGAACATACAATCAAAGCATTAAACTTTAATATCTCCCTACTGCAAGAATATATCTCTCAAACAAAACCTATTGCTGAAGATGTATATAAAAGATATACGAAATTAAAATAATTTTAATGAGTAAGCCCCTATTGGGGCTTATCTTTTATGCAGTTCTAAACAAACAATCAAATTCCTTATCAGTAGATAAGTGCCCAAATAATTTCAGTGGACTATTTCCAAGCTTATCTAAATCAAAAGCTAAAAATATATCAAATTTTTCTATCTTTTCTGGGTCTCTACTACTTTTACTAAAATACTCTTTTATCAAATTACACCAATACTGTATACTCTTTAATGTTTTATTTTTATTAAAGTATTCAAGTATACTCGAATCATCTCCAACTTGAATAGATTTAAGATAAGAATTTATCTCTTCTAAACTGTTAAATGGTTTATTAAGAACAAATTTATGCATGTTACGTGCTGCTATGAGTAGATTTTTATAATACTTAAACTTATTTGTCTCTACATTGCTCTTAGATTTAGATTGGTCAGTATGAACAGTGTTTTTATCCTCTACATTATTTCCTGATATATTTACTTGTGTATTCCCATCATTGTTTTTGGCAAAAGCTTTAACTCTCTCTCTATTATTTTCTAGCTCGGGTAATGATGAACTAGCATCAGTGTCAACTTCACTCTCTATTGATAGGTATCCTACAAGAGCATATCTTTTATGATATGTTATGCATGAACCTACAAGTTGCGATAAAGTATTTTGATTCTTGGCGCCTAGAGAAGAAAATTCTTCTGTGTAAATTGGAGTATCAAATGACTCACAGTACCCACTACTTGGACTGTAAAATGTTGTTGTAATAACATTAATTGTATTATTTCCCACAACTTTAAATGTTGGACATTGCAGGAAATCAATATCTAAATTGTTACTCTTTATAACATTCTTTATCTCTCTGATTATCTCATTGAAATTTTGATATTTATACCCATATCCATTAAGATTCTTAGCAACACCACTTAAATTCATACGTAGACTGTATAGAGATTTTAGAAAGTTTACCCTTGCTTGATTCTCATCAGTTACTAAAGCTTGATTATTTACTCTTATATCTGTTACTTTTCCCTTTTGTTTACCCAGTTTCTTAACTGCTCTGCGCATTCTAGTTCTTGTATGTTGATTTTTAGTTTTTGTCATATTTAAACTCCTTTTGTTCTTCTTTATAAATAAAATAATATAACAAAAAAACTATTTTTGTCAATTTATCAATAAAAATTTATAAATACAATAACTTAAATATGGAATTAATGTATAAAACTACCTAACAAAAAATTAGAGTTTAATTAAAAACTCTTAATAGAATACTTAACTAAACTCTAACGTCTCTAACATGAAAGAACAAAAGGTAGTTCACAATGAACAATACCTAATAACGGATTATATTACTTTTTCAAACAAAATTCAATTAATATTATCAAATACTAAATATTTATTACTTATTAGATAAACCCAGTTCAAAATTTTACAAGAACAATTTATTATTCAAGTGAACTCATTTCTTCTTTTTAATATTCATAATTAAAATTATTATTATTATGTAATAAGACGAAATCTACTACTTCCTTTATAATCCCTTTACTTATTATCCCTTAAATTCTTTATATTCTTTCATAACTTCTTCTAGTAAGTCTTTTTTGTCTCTAAATAATTTATCCATTAAAAACCCTGTAAACTTAGCATTTTTTTTATAAAAATCATAACTATCCTGATTTTTAAGCTGAAATCTTAAGGGTTTTATTGGATTTTGTCTTGACTTCTTTATTGTTTTAGTTTCCTTATTCCTTAGTATGACTAATGTTTCTAATATTCCATTTTTTATCAAAAATTCTTCTTCTATAATTCCTTCTTCTATTGCATTAGCAATCTTTAAATAATTGTAAACTTGGGCTCTTGCAAGTCTAAAATCTTTAGAAAAAGCATCAAAACTTTTATAACCATCTAACTTATAATACTGATTATCTTTTATTTCTTTTAAAATTTTCAATGTTTCTAGTTTACAATAAATTTCTTTTTTAGAATTAATTTTTAATTTTTCTTTTAAAGAATTGTAATAATTTAATGCACCATCATTAATAACATAACTTCCATTATCCTTTAAAACCCTTTTATTTATCTTTATATCCATTCCAAACTCCTTTTTAATAAATCGTCTAATAATTAGACGATTTATATTTTCTTTAAAAAACTTTCTAAAATGCTTTCATATTCTTTTATATAATCTTTACTTAAATCAAAAATATTGTTCTCTGCAATTCTCCTATTTAAGTCTTCTCTTTCCGATATTATCCCTAAAAATCTGTCACTTTTGTTTAAAATCTCAAACAATGCTTTATGCGTTTTGTTCTTTTTAAATCTTGTTATTATCAAAAATATAGGTAAAGCTAACTTTAATTTTTGCATAAAAAAATTAAATAAATCTAAACTTTCAACTGCCCACTTCTCAGCCGTCATTGGAACTATTACATAATCACTACATATAAGTGCATTTCTTAATGTAATGTCTAAACTAGGATTTGTATCAATAACCATATAATCATATTCAAAACATAAAGTACCTAAACTAGTTTTTAATAAAATATCTTTACATTCAATTTTTTCTTCATTAAAATTATGTAAAGTTAAGTAACTAGGAATTAAATCAAGGTTATTATCTATATTAATGATAGAACTCTCAATATCTATGTTTTCTTTTAAAATCTCATAAATATTAAATTTAGTTAAATTAACATTAAGTTTTTCTATCTTTTCATAAAAATAACTAGTTGTTGATGCTTGTGTATCCATATCGATTAGTAAAACTTTGCACTTTTGAGCCAATAATGTTGCAAGTATGATTGAGCTTGTACTTTTTCCAACTCCACCTTTAATTGATGCGATTGTAATTATTTTAGGCTTTTTTCTATCCATTTAGTTATAAGACCTCCTCCTGGTAACTTCTTCCCGTAAAATTCATATACTTCTTTCTCTAAAGTCAAAAGTGTTGTTATTAAAGAACTGTAATATTTTGTATCGAACTTCTCTTTTTTAAGTAAACGAGATATCCCTTTAAGGTAACAACAAACACTACCCTTTTTAAATCTAAATTCTATGTAATAAACTTTTGAAAATGTAGATGTTTTTATTACTCCATTTTCTTCATATTTCATAACAATATTTTTTATTGGTTTTCTGTATCTATAAAAAATTCCTAAAAATTTGTCTCCTTCCTTTATAGGAAATAAATGGAAATATTCTATCTTGTTTTGATTAAACAGTCCTCTAAATGAAATAAAAAACATACTTTTTATACTTTTATAAATCCCAAATTTGTATAAATCTTCCATGATTTTAGTGTGATATATTTTTCTACCTTCAATCTCTTCTATCTTAATAAAAAGAAGTTTTTCTTCCTTTGGAATTAACCTTATTTTTTTCTTCTCTACATTTTCTATTACATCATTCATAACAAGTCCTTTAATTAATAACCTGTTTAAATTCATTATCATTCAGGTATTTTTGATCATTCTTTATTAAATCTAAAAAATCATAGTAATACTGATTATTAAATACTTTTCCATAATCTAACCTTTCCTGTTTACCCAAATATTCTTTCAATAATGGTATAAACATTTCAATTCTTACTTTATGCTTT
Source organism: Borrelia puertoricensis (assembly GCF_023035875.1). NCBI lineage: Bacteria > Pseudomonadati > Spirochaetota > Spirochaetia > Spirochaetales > Borreliaceae > Borrelia > Borrelia puertoricensis. Next base: position 938 of record NZ_CP075382.1, on the reverse strand, counting down.
AATTGATCAATGAGTATGCTAAAGATGTTGTCCCTAATATCTCTTTTATCTTTCTTAGTATTTGATTTAACACGCTCAACTGACTTCTTAAGTTTTCCTATTATCTTTTTTAAATCACTGTATTTATTTTTTTCTATGATAAAGTGGGGTTTGTTCTTATATTGTTCATATACATTTTGTATTTGGTTCTCTAATTGTTTACTGTCATATCCCTCATTCTTTAGATTGGCTTTTGTTTCATCTAGTATCTTACTTAATTCTTTTTGTTTGCTTTTAAGTTTATTGTTATTTGATTTAATCCTGTCTATGTGTTTATACACATTATTTTCAGCTGTTTTGATGGCTTTAAATGATTGAATCTTAAAATCTTTGTCCACTTCTAAATCTAAAATAGAGAGAAAAGCATTTGATTTAAAATTGCATTTCTTAGCGTACTTTTCTACTTGTAATTTTTCTATAGATTTTATGTTGTTTTTATCTTCTTCTTTATTATTATAGATATTATTAAAACACTCCGCTTTTTCTACACTCCCCTTTTTATTACATCTTTTTTTTAAGTAGCTATTTACACGGTTTTTGTGTCTTTCTTCTTTTTTATCTCTAAAGTGTTTATTGATTATAAGGTGACATTCTTTTTTAGAGTATTTAAGTTTGTAATGAACTTCAGTTCCCATGTTAACACCCAAGTGTTTGTGATAATTAATTGTTACTTTAAATACTTTTTCTAATTTATAAAGATATTTTTGAAGTGTTTTAAGAGTAGTTTCTTTATGACCATTGCGTTTTAAGTTTCCATTAAAGTAGTAAAGTAGATTGCTTTGTGTGTATTTTTTATGTTTATTATTGATATAATCAATTGTTGATATTGCTACTATTAGTTTGTGTTGGTATTTATTGTGGCATTGTGTATCAAGCTTTATAGCTTGTTTATTCCCCAT
>NZ_CP075381.1 GCF_023035875.1 Borrelia puertoricensis | reverse complement strand
AGTTTTTCTCCTATTAAGTTTTACTTTAACTATAATAACTTAGTGATTGTTGGAAAGTAAACCCATTTATAATAAAAATATTTTTTTTGTAAATTTTACAAAAAAAATATATCAAAAATTTTGACAAAAACAGTTTTTTTGTTATATTATTTTATTTATAAAACTTAATAGGAGATTAAATATGACAAAAATAAATGAACAAAAATCAAAGGAAGAGATGCAACAATTTGATTTGTACAGGCAAATGGTGTTTAAGGGTTTTGAATCTTTTGCATATCAGAGTCAAGAAGATCTTAAAGGTAAACAAAAACAAGAAAGTAAAATAGGTAGAGTTGGACGTAAATTACCAAAAATTGGTAAGAATGAGTGTTTTAAGTTTAATAGTAAGGTTGACTTTAGTATACAAAGAAGAGCTTTACACAGGGTAGGAGCTAGTGAAGTTGGTAGTCTGTTTATGGGAGCTGATTATTTAGAAGAGATATTTATCGTAAGAATTCTTAAATCAATAGGAAGGGAAATGCCTTTTGAAGAAAATTTGAGTATTAAAAAAGGAAAGGCTTTAGAGAATTTAATAATTGACGAATTTGTAAAAACTTATGATAAGAATATTCATATATTACATAAAAATAAATATTCAAACGGTATTGATAAATATAATTACTTTAAAAAAGTTGAGGGCTGTGAGACATTAGTTGGTGCTACAATTGATGCTTGGTTTGTTAACGGGGAAGGTGATGCTGAACTTTTAGAGACAAAATGCAGCGATTCATTTCAAATACAATGCGGTGCTTCTGAATATAATAGAATTGGTAATTTTCTAGATAATAAATATTTCTTTAAGTATTACGTACAAGTACAGATGCAACTCTTATGTACGGGATTGAAAAAAGGAAACTTATTCTTTTTATTTGGTGGAGATACTACAAACTGTGTTATTGAGAGAGACGATGCATTTATAGCAAAGATTATGTTTTATATGGTGGCTTTTAATGTTGAGATTAACAACGCTCTTAAGTATATGAGAAGCTATAATGATATTGAGAGTGCAAGTAATGAAGAGTTTGTTGAGAGAATAAAATCATTTTTAAATAAAAGTGAATTTTATAATACCTTGGCACAATTAGACTTTAGACAAGAATTTCTTAAGTTTGTTAAGTTGACAAATCTAGAAGTTGAGAATGAGCTTGGTTTAAAAAATGATATTTTTATTTTAAATAAAATGGTTGAGCATATAAGTAAAGTTGAGGCTGAGAAAGCAAAAGAAGCTGAGGAGATTACCAAAGTAGTTAAATTAAAAGTAAAAGAAAAAATTCAAGATATGATGAGGACTTATTCAATTAGTAATAATATCTATTATAATTTTGAAGGAATTTTATTCTCGTTAAACATGAGAAAAAGAGCCATTAAAGATAGATTTAAGGTGTTTAGTTATAGTTATACTCAAGTAAATGGGCTTTCTAATTTTAGTAGTAATTCAAATGAATGGTCTACACCTATTTTAAAAGCTGTTTAAGGGTACCTTTATGAGATTTATGTTTATAGCTTTATTTTTAGTAATTACTTACAAGATTTTAAAATTTTTATGTAAGTTTGGTGTGAGAAGTATAAAGAATCTCGTTCAAGCTTATTATGCAAGACAAGAATTTTTAGAAAATCTTGAGAGACTTGATTGTGATTTAAGACGTATGGAACTTTTAAGTAGGATTCATGATAAGGAGAGTTCTGGTGTTTGATATTAACTCGTTAAGTATGTCTGGTCGTTTAACAAGAAACTGTGAGGTTATTTATACTAGTAATAGTTTTCCTATATTAAAATTTACACTAGCTAATAATAGAGGTGTAAAGAAGAATAACTGTGTTACAAGACAGGCTCAATTTTTTGACTGTGTGATTTTTGGAGCTAGAGCTGAGAGTCTTGCTGCTTTACTTAAACGAGGGGTTCAAGTTGTACTTAGTGGAGCCCTATCTTATTCAAGTTGGAATGATAAGCGTACAGGTGAGGGTAAGAGTAAATACAGTATTTTGGTAAATGATATTTGCGTTTTAAACTCATCAATTAAAACACAAGATATTAATGAGAATAAGCTTGAAGATGAGTTTTATGAAGATATTCCTTTTTAATATCTATATTTAACTTAAGGTAAGTAGGGGTGGTAGTTTTAAAAATAAAGATTGTAAGTGAGATTATATATGAAAATAACGCAAAATAACCCAAATTTAGTCTCAGCAGTACGTCAGTGGGGATGTTACTTTTTATCTCTTCATTATTACGTATCAGTTTTTAAAAAGTTGCAGTTTAGTGTTCTTGATATAAATAGGAATTATCATAACTTTGTTAAGTCAGGGTGTATGAGAAGTAATTGTTATATTCTAAATCCATGCGCTGTACTGAGACGGTTTGATATCAGTGCAAGTGTGAGGTGGGAGGGCCCTGCTTACAGATGTTTAGATGGAGAATTTGAGATAAGTGAAGTTAAAATAAAAAATACACCAGGATATCATTTTATAGCAACTAATTTGTCTTCTGTACTTTATGATTCACTCTCTCTTAGAGAGCGAGGAAGGGAGTATAATGTTACGTCTAAACGTGTGTTTAGAAAAATATAAATCTCTATTTATAAAAAAAAGAGACTCTCCGGTCTCTTTTTTTTAATGGTAAAAGGTTAATATAAATATTTTATAAATAAGCTGTATTTATTATACATAATATTTTGTAAAAAAATAGATATTTAGCAAAATTTATTTCAAGCTAGTTTTGATATCTTTGTAAGCCTGTATTTTACTTGCACTTGAGAGACCATAAACATTATCAATCTCAGAAGTAGATGAATATTTCATAAGTTCTTTTATTTGGAATGCATTATAACCACGTGATTTTAGAGTAGCTATGAATATATTTCTACATAAATGAAGAGATTTTCTTTCTTTAAATCCTCCCTTAATGAGTAATTCTTTAAATTTTTCGGTAATCTTTTTTATATTAATTTTATTATCACGAAATCTAATCTTACTTTTTTGAAATAGATATGTACGTCTTGCATCCATACCTTTTTTTTCGAAATAAGTTTTATGGGCCCTCATAATAGCGTCAAATTCATCTTTATTAATTACAACTTCTCTTATGCAAACACCTCTTCTCTTTTTTGCAACATTAACACGCAGGCTATAGAGTAGTTCATTATTACTACCTTTTTCTTTTGATATCTGGTCAAGTTTTATATTTTGTACCTCAACACCCCTACAACCAGTAACTGAGAGTAAGTGTACAAACCATCCTGAAATGGGGTCTAGACTTTTAAGTCTCTCTATAGAGCGTTTTACGAGTCTAATTGTCTTGTCATTAAGATAAAATCTAGTTTTGGGTTTAGTAATAATTTGCTTTTTAGAAGGATTGGTAATTAACAACAGTTCTTCTCTTAAGAGTTCATTTTCTTTAATTAAATTTTTTATTTTTTCTTTAAGTAAATCATTCACTATCATGTAATTTTAAAGTTAACTAAATATTATAAAAATTACTAAACTTGTGTAAAAAATATTAGCAAATACTTACACGTAGAGTCAATTTTTAAAGGTCGCCATTGTATAGAAAATATGCTCTTATACATATTTGTAATAAATATAAAGGATATTTTTTTGAGAATTTAGGGAATATAACTAGCATTCTTTCCATTGTTATTAACAAATACTTATAATTTTACTTCCCATATGCTTTATTTATCTACTCAGTAGCTTTCAACTTTGCAATGATGGATTACTTAGTACAAAATTTAAGTTCTCTATTTCTGTTAACTTAAAGTTTACTTTTATAGTTACTCTTACCATTTTTGTAACGAGTTTAATTTATTTTCTATTACACATCTTTATCTAGAATTTTTGTTGTCTTGTTCTTTTAAATATTCTTTTTTAAATCTATCTCGTCTTAACTTCCTTATTATTAGAGTTTTATTAACCCCCTGCTCCGTTTGCTCCACACATGCTTTGTAATTGACTGTTTTCACCAACAATATTGTCTAAATTATTATTGCCTTTAAAATATTCCTTTACTAAGGTTTTAAAAGTGCTTTTATCCCCATCATTTCCGTTACATTTTTCGAGCTCAGTATGTATATGTTCAAGTACATCTTTAACTTTTCTTTCATCTTGTTTTAGAATTTCATTTAGTTTATTATCATCACTTAAAGCATCTTTTAAAAATTCTAAACCTTGCTTTTGACTATCATTTAGCTTTTCTCTTAATGCGTCTTCAGGTGTTTTTTGTACTTCTTCTTGTTCTTCCAAATTTCTTTTAACTCTACTCTTAGGTGTAGCATTTCCATGCTCATATTCACAACTACTAATTAGTAGTGCCAACACCAAAATAAAATTAATTTTATTCATATAAATCCCCTTATCTTTTTTGTTTTAAAAATATATCTCTATTTACATATCTTTAATGTACATGTACGTATAAGTATTAATTGTTTTTGTAAAATTTATTGTTTTGTTATAAATTTTATGTTAAATATATTTTTGTTAACCTATTAGTTAACTTATATTAAAAGGTATGATTAGGGTAAAGAAATCGTTTGATGATTATGTTGTGTATTTTAGAGAAGGGAAGCTTAATGACGCAGGGATAGCAAAAGAGCTTGGAGTTAGTCGTGTTAATGTAGGAAAGATGAGACGCAAATGGGAAGAGATTAAGGATGACCCTGAGTATATTAATGGTGCTGCTAAGCTTACTATTTGTGAAGATACTTTAAATAATATATTATTTCATGCATCACAAAGTACAGCCCAGGCGCGTGATCTTAAAAGTCAGTTTAGTATGGCTAAAAGTATGTTGGGACTAGAATTTATAAATTCATTTAGTCGTTATTTAGAGTTAGAACTTAAAACTCATAATTACAAAATAGAAGAACTCGAGTCTCAAATTAGCAATCTTTACAAGAAGACTTTAAGTAAAAAAGTTGCACATTCAGAAGAAGAGAGTCGTGAGCTTGAAGAGTTAAAACTTAAACTCGATGAGCTTAAAAGGGAGAGAGAACTTAAGAAAATGTCACTATGTTACAAGACAATGCTAAAGCTTAAAGCTACTGATACAGATGTGCGCTCTAAATTACAAATTTAAAGGATATGGTAATGGATATATATAAGCTGCCTATATTTAAAGAAATGCAGCGAGAGTACAAGCGTGATTTTGGTATTGATATATCTAATTTTATTAAGCCTAAAGCATTGGAGGTTGATTTTAAAGGGTTTGAAAGTAAATATTTAACTAAAAAACAACTTAAAGTAGTACGTAATATCGAGAAGAATAAACAAAGTAAAATTATCCTCTCAGGTGGGATTGCTAGCGGTAAAACATTTCTAGCATGTTATCTATTCTTAAAAATACTGCTTACAAATAGGAATGTGTATAAAAGAAATACTAATAATTTTATAATAGGAAATTCCCAAAAATCATTAGAGGTTAATGTTATGAGTGAGTTAGAAGATATTGCTAGTATGCTTAAAATACCCTTTAGGCCAAAATTTTCTAATACATCATATTTTGAAATAGACTCACTAAGAGTTAATTTGTATGGAGGTGATAGGGCAAGTGATTTTGAGCGGTTTAGAGGCTCTAATTCAGCGCTTATTTACGTTAATGAAGCAACTACACTGCATAAAGAAACATTAATAGAATGTTTAAAAAGGCTTAGAGTAGGAATGCAGGCAATTATATTTGATACCAATCCAGATAGTCCTGAACATTTCTTTAAGCTTGATTATATTGATAATACAAAAATTTACTCTACATATAACTTTACAACATATGATAATGAATTAATTTCTCGGGATTTTATTAAAACCCAAGAAGAGATTTACAAGGACATTCCAACATATAAGGCAAGGGTTCTACTTGGAGAATGGGTCTCGTCCTGTGATGCGATATTTACTAATGTTAATCTTACAAGTAAGCATGAATTTATATCCCCAATAGCATATTTAGATCCTGCATATAGTATAGGAGGAGATAATACAGCTCTTTGTGTTTTGGAGCGAGTAGATCAAAGTTATTATGCGTTTATTTTTCAAGAAAAGTTACCAGTAGGTGATCCTAAAATGTTAAATACAATTAAAACTATACTTACAAATCTTAATGTACACAAACTATATGTTGAAGATAGGGATAACGTTTCTGGGCATGGGAATGTGACTAAAATGTTTCTTAAACTTAGGGCGGGTATGAGTCATAATTTTAAAATTGCTCCAATTAAACCTATAAGTAATAAATTTACTAGAATTGCTACGTTAATAGAGCCATTTGCAACATCTAAACTTAGTATTATGGATTATTCAAGTAAGTCAGCTATATCTGATATTTATAAGTACAAAGGAGATGGTAAGAGTGATGATGATTCATTAGATAGCCTATCAGCATCATATATGTTATTGACTCTAAGTATGCGTACTCTTAAAGCTCATTTTACTAAAATAAGGTTCCTATAACAGTTAAAATATTATATAATAATTACATAAGGAGTTTTTTATGGGACTTGCTCAACGAGTTATTACTCAGCAAATGGTTATAGCTGAACTTACTAAAGCCGGTATTAAGAGAGATATTGCTATTGACCTGTCTTATAGGTATTATCGTAATGAGCTGACTTATAAAGACATTGAATTCTTAAAAGAAAACTTTGATATAAAATTGAAACACTTAGAAGATGGGATTAGTAGTGTTAAGGATGAATTTAATACCAAAATAGATACTAAATTTAATGAACTCGATAAAAAAATAGACACCGTTGAGAGTAACTTTAACCTTAAGCTTGAAAAAGTTGAAGCTCTCTTACAATCTGAGATTCAAAGGGTTGAGACAACTTTAAAATCTGATATTAGAGACCTTGACAATAAAATAGATGCAGTTGAGAATAATCTTAATAATAAGATAGATACTAAATTCAATGAACTTGATAACAAGATAGATACAGTCAGAAGTGAATTAAAATCTGATATTAAGGATCTTGATAATAAGATAGAGAAATCTACATTAGAATTTAAAAACACATCTAAACTCCATAATTGGATGTTTGGTACTATCATAACTCTTACTTTAGGTATTTTATTAGCATTATTATTGAAATAATTTTAATTAAATAAAAAATAAATTTAAGATTTTTACCATTTTTAAGTTCCCCCCCAATTAGTACAGATACAATAAAATATCTATATATTATTGTATCTGTATTTGTTTCTTTTATTTTGACAAAAACTATTATTTTTGCTACAATCTATATGCAAACTGAAATTAAAGGAACAAATTTGTATTATTTTGATGAACTAAAGAAACGATCAAATAAGATCTGTCCTTTGGAATTATATAAATATTCGCTTGTTTTTAGGAACTATATAGAGAATCCTGCTGAGGATGCACTGAAGAATGGTATTCATCTTGAAAGTTTAGATAATATTAGTGAATCTGAGATAGCAAGACTTAAAAGAGAGCTTAAAGATGCTCTTTTAAATCTTATAATTAGTTATAGATTTAATGGTGCAGGATATATTTTAGTTCTAACTCGTGATGAACTGACAGAATTAGAAGAAGAAGTAAATTCTGAATTGCCCATTGGATTTAAATATCTAGATTTCAATTTAGTTAAAGATTTGGGCATTTATGACCAGTATATTACTTACACAGTAAAAGAAGGAAATACCACTTATTCTTTAGTTAAGATACATAAGAGTAGACTCATCATTTATGATAATTATGATTATGTCTTAAAACGTTACACACCATGTTATAGTGAAAGTTTTTTACTTAATATTTATCTACTTGAGAAAATTTATACAGAGATAGATAAGAGAATAGAGACACATAATTTTCTTTTTTATAAAGATGAAGCATTAGTTGGACTTCAAGATGCACTATCAAATGCAACTGCATCATTAAACAGCTTAACACATAGAAATAATAGTAATAATGGATTATTTGCAGGTCTATTTCAAAGACAAAGACAGGATAATAACAGCATATGCGATCTTAAGAGTATTAATGATAGTCTCTCAAGAGAAATCGAGAGATTAAAGTCAAGTTTAAATAATGAAGGAATATTTTACACTTCAACAACAGATGCATCATTAGAGGTAATTAAGTATGATTTGTCTTATTTAAAAGAGGCATTGGCATTAGTAAAAGCTAAGATAGGAGCAGATACAAAAGAGCCACTAACTCGAAGTTTTAATGAACAGACTAAAGGTTTGGGAAATGATGGGAAGGGAGATAGATCCAATTATTATGATTTTCTTAAAGGAATACAAGAAGCAGTAGAGATTGCTGTCAATATTAAACTATCTAGGTATTTTGGTTTAGAGATGAAATTTAATTCTCTTGTTATGCTTAGTGAAGAAGAGAGAGTAGATAGAGATCTCAAATTAATAGAATTTTTCGGTAAATATAGTGAACTTATAAATAAAAGTGTTTTAAGCAAAGATGAAATATCAAAGCTAAAAGAAAAATTATTTTCAATTTAGGTTAAGGAGTTTTCATGGAAAAAGATTCAGATGTAAATACAGAAGAAGTAGTAATACAGACTAATGATAATAGCTCTTCTGATAAGTTTAAACGTATAAGTCAAGAAGAGTTTGAAGAGTATATGCAGCTTAAAGAAAAGGTAACTCGAGAAGATGAAAGGGTTAATAAATTAAGTATAAATGACCGAATTGCACGTGAACTTGCAAATGCAGAAGATAGAGAGCGAGTAGAGAAACAGTTACTCTTAGAAGCTGAAAAGATAAATGAAATTGATCAATTAGCAAAAGCACATTTAAGCAAGCATTTTGATAAAGATACTCTTCTTTCTAAAGGTTATTCACTGAAAGAAATAATGCAAGCACAAAGAAGAGAGTTAGTGAGAAAATTTGTTCCTAAAGAACAAATAAAAGCTATTTCCAAGCTAGATAATTTTGAACATTTAGATGGAGAGATATTAGAACAACTTGTATCTTTAGCAAAAGTGAATATAAGCATGAGAAAACGTGCTGCAAGTAATATTGACTCTAAGCATGGTGATATTATCTCTAAAATAGAGAATAGAATATCATTATTAGATTCAGGATTTTCACCAGTTAACTTTGATGAATTTAATATTTCTGTTGCAAATGCTTATAAAGATAGAATACATGAGTTTTATAACCTTAAAGAGAAAAAAAAACAGCTTAAGGAGATATATGCATGTCAGAGACTATAACAAAACTTAAAGAAGAATATGATAAAAAGGTAAAAGAAATACAAGACCTAATGAAAAATCCAAATAGGGATCCTGGTCTTTTTAGTAATAATGTTGATTTTAGAGATAAGAATTTAACCTTTGCTAATTCTGGTGGAAGTATAACTTCAAAAGTAGATAAGTTAGAGAATTATCCTGTTAAAGGATATCCATACAAACGTGGTGTTAAGTTATCTTATGAGGCAAGTGATAATACTGAACCTTGTGTAGAAGCTGGGGGTGGTACTGATTTATATGGTATATGCATAGATATTGATGACTTTACTGGTATAGCAACTGTACTGCCAATAACAAATAATTTTACGGGATATTTAGTAGTAAAGAAAGATGGTCAAAGTTCAATTAATCCTGGAAATAAAATTAAAATTAATACAGATGGTGAAGTTGAAAATAACAGCAGTTCAGGTGGTGTTAATGGAATAGCCTTATCAAAGGCATTTCAAGTTAATACTAACTTATACATAGCATTAGTAAGTATATGTGGAAACAGAGGTAATTAAGAATAGTGACTAGCAAAGCAAACCCATCAAAAGATGAACTTAGAAGTGATCATGATACTCAAACTGATTTTCAAATGGGTGATATTGATTTAAGTGATACAGAAGATCAAGAACTTTTTAAAAATCTATTACAAGAATCCCAATTACAAAAAAGTCAATTACAAGAGGATTCTACAAGATCAAAAAGACGAAGTAAAAGAAGCACCCCAATATTAGAAGAAACTACTGAAGGTAAGTCACTTAAAGAGATTATCTTAAAATTAAGGAAATACTTTAAGAGTTTTGATACTCAAGCTGCTGTGTTTAAAGCACCAACTACTTTTCAAGATAAAAACATAAGAGTAGATGCAATTTCACAATCTCTCTCAAGTAGTACAGACAAATTAGAAGAATACCCAGCTTTAGGATTTCCATATAAACGTGCAGTAAAGCTAAAAGTAGAGACAGATACTAAAAAAAATGACGAAGTTCAAGTTGAAGTTAGTGATGGGAATAACATGTATGGAATATGTGTTGATATTGATCCTTATACTAATGTAGCAACTATACTTCCTATTACGAATAATTTTACTGGATATGTAATTGCACAAAGTTCTGTTAGTTTGCAAATAGGTGATAAATTAGATTTTAATTCTAATGGAGAAGCTGTTAAATCATCTAATACCTCATCAGTCAAAATTAATGCTATAGCATTATCAAATAAATTTACAATACAACTTACTAATGATGAGAGTAAGAAAAGCAATGATGAGTATACATTAAATTTAGTTAAAATAGCTCTTTATGGCAATAAAGCCATTGGTTAAAGGAGGAGATTTACATTGTCAAATGTAACTGAATTAGTAAAACAATATGAAGAGAAAGCTAATAGTATTAAAAAGTTAATGAAAAATCCTATTAGTGATGCAGGGGTTTTTAGTAATAAAATTGATTTTAGGGATAAAAATTTACACTTTGCCAACCAAGGTGGGACTGTAACTAATAGTAAAGACAAATTAGAAAATTATCCTGTCAAAGGTTATCCATACAAAAGAGGAGTAAAACTAGTTGTAGAAAATCCAAGTACTTCTAATAACAATCCACACTATGAACCACATGTTGAGGTTGGTGGTGAGAATGATCTATATGGAATATGCAGTGATATAGATGAGTTTACTGGCATAGCAACAGTAATACCTATTACAAATAATTTTCAAGGGTATTTAGTAGCCAAACAAAATAGTGGTATAAAAAGAAAAGATAAAGTTAAATTTGATGCAAATGGTGAGCTTGAAAAAGATAGCTCAAGTAATGGCAAAATTAATGCCTATGCTTTATCAGATGCAATTTCACTTGATGGTACTACAAACAAAATTTGCATAGTTAATGTAGCTATTTACGGTAATAAAGCCAGACCAAGTTAATAAGTTAAAGGAGGTTAGAGATGTCAGAATTATATGATCAAAATTATTATGCAAAAGAAATAGCGAATATTTTCTCAGAAATTAAATTACCAGTATTTTATAACTGGTTTTCAAAAGAACAAATTGAAGATGTTGATTTAAAGATGGGATATTTAAAAACAATTAAATGGGATGCATTTCTTAATGCTAATCCTACAACATTAGTAAATGAAGTTAATACTATTGCAACCATTGGATTTCGTTCAGAGTCAGTGAGACTTAATTATTTAAAGTTACAATATAAATTTAGACACTTAAAACAAACTTCTGAAAAATTTTATAAAGATAATGATTATGCTGGAGATGTAAATAATAATTTACTTCCATTTGGGGAGGCATATAAACTTGCAACAAATGAAATAATAAAACTAATAAATCATTTTGTATTAACAGGTACTGTGTCAATCCAAAAAGATGGAAAGAATCAAAAACGAATGTTACCTAATATGTATGGGCTCTTAAATATGCCAGATCAAGTAAAAGAAGAAGTTGAATCATCAAATAAAGATAAAATGGATAAAATATTTGAAAGTATCGAAAAGGGTCTTGCAAAATTAGAGCTAGGAGATGAATTCTCAACTCCTATGATGGTGTTAGTTGATCCAGTAACAAGTTTAAAGTTAGTTAAACCATATGCAATAACAAATTCTTCTTCATCATCTAATGTTTATTCTTCTAATGATTCTTGGGAGGACTTCCTTATTAAGACAATAAAAGCTGTTAATAATAGAAGAGAAGTCTATATTGAAACAAGTAATTTACTTCAAAATCAAATACTCATTTATCCATTAAATGCTGAACTAATTAAGTTCAAACCAAGTAAATATATGCTACCAATGCCAAATGAGCAAGTGGATAGAGATTCAACTGATATTGCACATTCATATCTTGATTTTGTACTTGGTGGACTCTTAGCAACAGAGAAAACAATTTTACGAGTTGATATTAAGGCATAAAGTTAGGAGAATTTGATGTTAGAATTTAATGCTAGAGAAATAGTAGGGTTAGAAAATTATGCAAGAGAACCAATGTTTTATAAGTGGTTCTCAAGTAAACAAATTGAAGAGAACGCCACTTCCTGTAATTATATCAACGTAATAAAATGGGATGCGTTTCTTAACGCTAATCCAACAACGTTAACAGATGAATTTAATACTGTCTCAACTATTGGATTTAAAGCACATCTAATTAAGCTTGATTACCTTAGATTGCAGTATAAGTTTAGACATTTAAAGAAAACTGCTGAGAAGTTTTATAAAAATAATGATTATACGGGTGATGTAAATAATAATTTACTGACCTTCGAGCAAGCATACAAACTTGCAAGTAATGAGATTATCGAGCTTATTGACCAATTTATCTTAACAGGTGATGTTTCAATCCAGAGAGATGGAAAGAATCAAAAACGAATGCTTCCTAATATGTATGGGCTCTTAAATATGCCAAGACAAGTTAAAGAAGAAGTTGAGGCTTCAGATAAAGATAAGATGGATAAGATCTTTGAAAAGATAAAGTCAGGACTTTTAAAGCTAGAACTTGGTGATGAATTCTCAACACCTTTTATGGTATTAGTTGATCCAATAACAAGTTTGAAACTTATCAAACCATGTGCAATACCAAATACGTCATCATCATCTAATGTTTATTCTTCAACTGATAAATGGAGAGATGTTATTACTGATACAATTAAGGCTATAAATGATTGGCAAGAAGTATATATACATAAAAGTCATTTACTTCAAAATCAGATACTAATTTATCCATTAAGTCCTAATCTTATTAGACTTAAATCAAGTAAATACATGTTGCCAATGCTAAATAGACAAATTGATAAGAATTCAAGTGATGTTGCACATTCATACCTTGATTTTGTACTTGGTGGACTCTTAGCAACAGAGAAAACAATTTTACGAGTTGATATTAAACAATCTTAAAGGTTAACCTGGTAATGCAACAGAGAACAGCTCAACAAGAGATAGAGAGACAAGAAGAAGAATTATTTATAAGCAGGCTTCACTCTAATATTATTTCCCTTTTGGGAATAAGCATAGAAGAATTTTCTATTCAAAGCTTTATGATGCAAATTAATCTCTTAGAGTCAATATTATTAGCTAATGGAATCCAGTCAGAGAAGCTTACTTATAATGATATCTTCTTGCTTACTTACTATCATATTGGATGTGAACTGAGGAAAAAGGGGATTGTCCGTGAACTTGAATTTGAGAGAATAAAGAGAGAAAAATTCAATGAACTTGAAATTGACTATCACCCTATATCTGATACTAGTCAATCTGACAGTTGTAATAAAAACTTCTGTTTACGATTTGATGCGTATCTAGATAAAGTTAAAAGAGATACTACTTCTCCTTCCTGTATAGGAGTTGTGTAATGAATAATCTTAGAGATAAGTTATCACAAATGTCACAACGTATGATATTTACATACAAAGCCCCTGCTCCTTTACGTTTATATAAATTTGAAACTATTACACTTGATGATAATTCTTATCAGAGGGTATTTAATAAAGAAGACTACTTAGAATTTACAGGCATTATTATAGATATAAGTCCCCAAGAATTAAGGATGATTTATGACTCAAATTTATTTGATTTACAAGGACTCTCTAAACTTTATACAAGTGATGATATTATCTTCAATCTTCAAGATAGAATTTCTATAGGTGATAATTATTACGAAATAGTAAGTATTGACTCTTCTATTGGTTACCAAACACTAATTTTAAAGGATATTGTATGGAAATAGAGTTAGAGGTTGGTTGGTTTGGGGGCAGAGCTAATGTTGCACGCATGCATGAGATTGGCGCTAATAATTTACCAGTACGTAAACATTTAAGTGAAGTTGCTGCTAGTTGTGAGTTTAGAGAATATATCAGTAATGATTATATAAAAAATGAATTTAAACGTGATCCTAGATCTGGAATGAGTGCCATTGGAGAAGCATTTATAACTTATTATCAAAATTATGTATTGTCAAATAAAATCAAGCCTGAACTTAGTCCAAATACAATTAAGCAAAAACTAAAAAAGGTAGTGGTAATCCAGAAATTACTCTTGTTGATACTTCACGAATGCTAAATGAGATTAGTTATAAGGTGAATTGAGTGCTTATTGGGTTAGAGGTTATACTTATGCATATAATTAAAATACTAAATGACTTTAAAGAATATGCTCATGCTAAAAGTGAAAACATATGTAAGGTTATTAATACATATAATCATCCATATCTACTCTCTAATATAACTACGAGCGAACCTAATATTATTGCATTTAAATTTACATCTGAAGATGGCTTACTTGCTCACAACTCTCATTATGGTACTTTTTATGATAATATTTGTGAGTTTAATATTAACTTCCAAATATTTATTATCTCTCTTGTAATAAATTCAAATGACTATGATGCTTACAATAGAATGTTGACTTTATATAGTTTACTTAAAGAATTTTTACATAACAGAGTAAATAAATACACAGTTAAGGACGCTCATGAACCTGACTACATAAAACATCTCAATATCTATATACGTCCAACATCTAATATGCAAAATACAGGTCTCATTACTTTGGGAACAAAATGTAGTAACACTGCTTATAGCTCATCAGCTAGTTTTAAAGCTGGAATCCAAATATTTGAAAGGAAGGAGTAATACTTTGCCACAAGATACAATTAGTGTAAATCTAATTAATAATAAAGTACATAACACAACAATAAACTATTATTCTCCGTTACTAGTTTATAAAACATTAAAAATTAATGTGAATAAAGATAGTACAAATTATAAAGTCTTAAATCTTACAATAAATAACTATGAAAAGCAAATAGAAGCATTAGAAAAGGAAGATAGTAATGGAGAGGATGATTTTAACAAAGAGAAGGAGATGTTAAAGAATACTATGTCTGATTTCTTTAATTCTCCAAGTGTAGCATTAAAATCAGCTATGCTCTTTATTTATAAAGATAAACCTGAGACTATTAAAACTTATCTTAAAACACACAGACATTCATTTGTTGTTCTAATTAATACTTATGATAAAGATAATAATGGTGATGACGGGCTAGTTGTATACAAAGATGATTACTTGAAATTCAAGATGCCAGATACTTTCTTTATTTTCTCTACTAAAGAGAGTGAAATAAAAGAGCTATTTAAAGATAAAAGCTCCCTAGAGAAAACAAATAATATAGCTATTTATAGTAATAAGCGAGATAATCTACATCTTAAATTTACAGCTAAGTATTTATATGAAGCTTGTATGTTTCACAGTGTAAATCCATATGGCATGAATCTTGCTGCAAGACCACTTGTTGATGATGAAGTAATAACTAAACTAAGAACTGCAAATATTAATTTCTATTCTTATCTTAACGAAACAGGTCTTGATAAAGTATCAGCATTTAAAGAAGGAGTTGATCTTGCAGGAAATCCTATTGACCAGTTATTTACTTATCACTATATAAAACAAGAAGCAATAATTGAACTTATTAGAATTTGGAATATTAATAATAGACAAAATAGTAAATTATCTAACATGCAATTATCTGGAGCAAGAGATAATGCATATACATCAGCAATTGAATGCTTACTAAAGAGATATATAGAGAGAGGACTTATTGTAAGCTACTCAAACTTAAATATTATACTCTCACCATCACCACAACTTAAATTAGAACTAACTATTGATATTACTTATAACTACAGTATCAACTCAGTATCTTTCATTATTACAACCAAAGATATAACTGATTACTTAAATAAACTCGAAAATTAAGGAGGAGATATGGGATTATATGATTTAAAGGAAGTTTATCTCTCTATTGCAGGAAAGCAAATTAATAGTGGAAAATTAGAACTTACAAGTGAACCTACAACTAGAGCAGTAATTAGTAATGAAGACAGAGGAATGCCTGTTATCAGTCTTCGAGATCCAAAAACCATTACTTATATATTTAGTATTGAAGTAACACTTGGTAGTCATGATTACATATTACTAACTCAACTCTCTGATGACCAATTTTACAACATGAATGTAAGTAAAGAAGATAAAATGATGGATTTGGTATTTAATGATAGAATAACAACAAAAATAATCAGTAACTGTGCTGTATTTACTGAAGAACCATCAAGAAGTTACTCAGCAGAAGCTGAAAAAGTTACTTTTGAAATTAGAGCTATCAATTGCCAAAAAATAACACCTAAAAATTAAAGGACACAAAATGATTACAAGATATAAAATGAACATATTAAGCAAAGATAAAACTTATGAATACCAAATAAAAGTATTACCTGTTTATACGTGGGACTCTATACTTGGATTTAATCAAGAAGAAGCCATAAATAAACTTAATGATGTTAAGTATTTGAAAGAAATAACTAATTTAATGATCAAACCCGGGTTTTTAGATGAGTTTTACGTAATACTGGATTACAATAGAGAATTCATAAGTTATTATAAAGATTATCTTATTGCTATTCTTTATTCTATAGAGTTTAATACATTTCATTTAGACTCAGAATTTAAAAAACCAGCCCTCCTTTTTCTTAAAGAATATGAGAATAATGTTGGTGATTTTGTTACTTTTGATTACATTACCGATGAATTTAATTATGAATGTGTAATTTCAAAACTTAAATCAAAGGCTAATAATGAAACATATAGATAAATTTGTTGAGAGTATTAATGCTACTCGTACTCGTTACTTTGCTTTAATTGACGATATAAAAAGACATAAATATTGGCTACCAATAATAACAAATATCTGTTCATACAAAGAAATTAAATGTATGACATACGATGAATTTATAGAAGTAAGCAAAATTGCTGAAGCTAAGATAGAGAAGGAAATACTTGAACTGATTTTATCTAAATAAGGACACTTATGGATAATAAATTTACCATTAAATTTAAAGGTATACTCGATCATGCATCAACGAAAAAAACATTAGAGAGAGACATATCAAAATTAGAAGAGAACTTAAAACCCAAACTTTCTTCTCTCAAAAGTACGAAAGATATAATTAAAGCTAATTTAAAAGATAAAAATGCAGAACTTGCAAAACAAAATAAATATGAACGTTTAAGAGAGCGAGTAGAGAAATTTAGACTCTCTGAAACTAAAAAACTAATGAAGCAAGGACACAGCTTTGAAAAAGCTAGACGTGAAGCTTTTAGACGTTCTACCATGTCTACTAAAGACTTACGTAATTTAGAATTTAAGTCACTTAAAGAAAACTCTAAAATAAAACAAAATTTAATAAAAAAAAACAATTTGACTTCTAAAATCGCTATAGGAAGTGCAATTGGTAATATAATAGCTAGTTCCATTAAAGGTGCTTCCTCTAATATGTTTGCATTTGCAAAATCATCAGTAAAAGATGCTTCAGAAAGAAAACGAATAGGTACCCTAAACTCTAGAATTTTCAACACAACTGAAAAAGGCAAGCTATTAAATACTATATCGAGAATTAAAACATTTGAAAGGGGAACAACCCAAGAAGAATTCTTAAATAAAGCTGCTGTTATTAAAAGCACTCTTAAGAATGCTGGACTAGAGAATGAAACTAATTTACTTAAAGCAGTAGAACTAGCAGCTAAACTTAAGGCTAGTGGACTCTCATCAAGTGATGATGCTATCTCTTCCGTGGTTGACTTATTACGCGGCGAAGGTGGTTCAATCTTTAATTTAATGAGTCAATTTGATAAATTTGGTAACAAGTATCTTGAACATGCTGAGCGTAAATGGCAACAGGATACTTTTCACGATATGGGTTCAAGAATAACAAAACTTGATGACGTGCTAAGTGATTTTAACGAATTAAATCTCACAAATACTACAAGCTCTTATGACTCTGCAACAAGTAGTATGGATAAGATAGATGAAGAATTAAAAAAATTAACTGCGTCCACATTAACACCTTTAATGGATTTTTCTGCTAAAGCACTTAAAAAGATAAATGAATTTAACTTTCATAAAGATATCGTTGATCCTATAATAAACGGAATTAAAAGCATTTTTAGTTTAGATAGACTTATTGCAAGACTTAAATCAATATTGCCCTTATGGATGGGAGGAGATAGTGGTGAGAGCTTATCAAAAATTACTCATGAAGATAAATCTATTACTACTCCTCCCAGTGGTACTTAAAATAGGGAGACATTTATGCAACCTATGGAAATATTTCAAATTATTAAAGATACTGTAACACAAATATTTGCTTTATTTAGCACAGATAATTTTATTGTTCTCTTCCCAAGACCTGATCTTAAGGGACTTGGGTATTTGCCCCAATTATTCTTTATTAAACCTAAATTTGAACTTATAACTCGTACTTATAACACCACATGTTCCAAACGTCCTGTAATTAATTATTACTTAAGGAAAGCTGAATATGTAAGTTATAACCCTGTACTTACAGGAGAAGTTATTGCTTTAAATGGTGGTGTACTTACAAGTCTTTATAAGAATATGTTAGCTCCACTGAAATTAACTCCTTTTGGTAACTCACTACTTGAATTTGATAGTAATTTAGTTAAAGAACAACTGGCTGGTAGACTTCAAGCACAAGTTCCCTTTACTGCTTATAGTCCAACTTTTGGCATTAAAGAATTAGTTGTAATTACTTCCTTAACATTTAAAGATGTGCCTTTCATAGATGAAGTTGAGCTTAATCTTAACATGGAAGTTATTAAAACCTTTCATTTGGATAAATACAAAGGATAAGCTTGTGATATTACTTAAATATGATTTTAAGATTGAATTTTACTCTACTATTAGCTCAAATAAAAATATTACTGGTGATGCAACACCAGAACACTCTCCTAAAATCATTATCAACACACAACATGGTATTTATGTTGATATCTCAATATCTAATGTCTATTCAAGTTACAATTTTGTAAGGGCAAAACAAGCCAAACTTGTTCTTTGGAATTTACACCTCGATTTCAACAATCACATACATGAAGGAGATATTGTAAAGATATACTATAAAAAATTTGCTCATGAAGACTCATTTACATTTATTATGGCAGGTTATCTGGGAGTCCCAATGAGCAGTGACTATCCTAGTGGTGATTTTAGCATAGAGCTTGAACTTCATTTAGCATCAAAGAGTAATTTCTTTAACCGAGAACTTGAAACAAAACAATTTAAAGGAATGACGGTCCAGGACGCTATAAACTTTGCCTTTCCGGGTAGAAATATAATCAATATGAGCACTAATGACAGACTTAAAATCATAGAAGAGCATATTTATGCTAGAACTCCAAAAGAATTTATAGAAAAATTATCTAAAAAATATATACAAAATGTTATTGCTGATGTTGGTAATGGAGTTGATTTGGTTGAATGTAATTTCATATTCACAAATCATCAATTAACCGGTCCTGATGCTCATTATGAGTCACTTGAAGATTATGGTCTTGAATTTATCCCAAAGCAAGAAATTACTATAGGCACTACTCTTAATATAAGACTTATATATTGGAGAGCAAAGCTTACTTATACTCATAAATTAAAAGTTGGTGACAGAGTATCATTTAGAGATTCTTTGGGGAATATAATAAAGAGCACGATTTGTGAAACTAATGCTTCTCTAAGCAATTCTGGTGAATGTTCACTTAACTTAAAGCTTTATGATGACATTAATCATCTAAAAATGAAATAAAGGAGAGGATATGAACTTTAATTATGAAATTTATAGAATGAATCAGAGCATGTCTGGTTCTGCTTTAACTCAAGAAGAGAGCAAAGAATGGATAGCTAACAATATATGCATATCAAAAATAGGAATTATAAAATCATTTAACAGCGATACTCAAGAAGGTATTGTAGACATTGAAGAATATAAAGGACTTGAGATTCACACTCGTAATATATCAAATATCAATCTAAGTCTTCACAAAGATGACAGAGTAGTACTTCTTCAATCAAGTATTAATCTATTTAATACAGATGACAATATATATTTTGATAAGCATCATTTTTATATATTAAGTGCAATTGACCCTAAGCATCTTAAAATATATGCTAAACATAAGTTGGATATACGTAATGAGATAACTAGTCTTAAAGACATCTTAGAGGCAATAGTAAATGCTATTAATAACTTAAGAATTATAGGAAATTCAAGCATTGATTACTCTTCTCTCTCTTACTATACATCAAAAATAAATAGCAAAATTAATAATTTATTTAATTAGTTTTTTGATATTTTTGTTATACATTTCCTTTAAGTTAAAGGTTAAAGATTGATTTACATAGGTTAGTATGGATTTAAAGGTTGATTTGCAGTTTAATTTAGTATCAGGCTCAGACTTACAGATTGCTGATGGAATAGAAGAGCAAAAACAAAGATTATTTATTTTCCTTAAAACCCCTAAAGGAAGTCTTGCTCTAAATCCAACATGGGGATTTGATTATACACATATCCTTAAATTATGTAAGCTTGGCACTCTAGAGCAAATTAAATATTATCTCTACTCTGTTGCCCAAGAACTGGAAATTGATCTTACTGGAGTTAACATTAATATAAACTCAAAAATATTACAAATTACTCTCTATTTTCCTGGTGATTCTTTTCAAATGGAGATTTGCATATGAGTATTGCTTTTGATAATAATTTCGGCATTCTAAAACAAAATATCTCACAAATAATTAACACAAAGAGAGAATATTTAAAACAGACACACGGTATTGTGATAAAAGATGACCCATCATCCATTTACAACATAATAGCTGCTTCTCTTGCTACAGTAGAGGAACAAATAATTAATGAACTTAACCTTTTTATGGATAAACTTAAACCACAAGGTGAGTATTGGAAGGCTATAGAGTCTCATATAAGTGTTAAAAGCACCACTCATGAAGCATTAAGAAATGCTATACTGAACTTACCAGATGTAAAATACGTTAACATTGTAAGCACAGCAGGCAAAGCTAATATTTATCTTATTGTTAATGATACCATCTTAAACGACTCTAAGAACACAATTAAAGATTCTACATTCAAAGCAAACCTTTGGGAAGTACTTTATAGCACTATTCCTAGTGGTACTATCTTAGAAGGTGATATTGATATTGATGGAATAAATAGCCACAACCAAACCAAATCTTATAAAGTTTCTCTAGGAAAGACTAAATATATCTATCTTAAAGTAAAATACAAACTGGACCTTAAAAATCACATTTATCTCAATATCGACATGCAAATAAGAGAAATATACAGGAGAATTATCAATAATAATTACTCTGACATGGGAATTAGTTTTGAATATCAAGATTTTACTGCTCCGGTTAATGAGATAAAAGGCATTCAAGGACTTAAAATTAATGCCTGCATTAAAGACAATCCTGAGACAAGTATAAGTAACATTAGCACAAGTGATTTTAAAGAGAATCAAGATATTGAAATCAGTCCATCAGAAATACTTAACTTCAGTCTCACTGATAGATTACTTATTGATATTCAAACTTAAGGAGATATATTGAGCATACCAGGTTTTCTTCATAAAACACAAATAGAAAAATTTATACGTTCAGAATTAGATTATGCAAATAAAATACTTGAAGAGATAAAAACTCTAAATTCTAATTTCTCTGGTATTATTGCTAGTAACTATCTATCTTCTCATTTTATTGCTGTCTGGTTATCAAACGTATTTAAAACTTTTCACTATAAAAGTCGCCCATTAAAAGAGCTTGCAAGCAATATTGACAGCGTCATTTTTGCCTTAAGACATATTGGTACTGATGAGTCATTTATTAGATTATTTAAAGCTTTTCTTAATGTTGATATTGAAATTACAACACCAGAAGCTGGAGTTATTAGTATTAAATTACTTGGAAGTATAAAAACTAATTTCATATCATATATTACTCCTAGTACTGCTGTTGGAGTAAAACCCAAACGTATACGCTTACGTCAATCAAAACAAGGATATGAAGATAAATATAAAATACTAGCATTCAATTTCATTCCTAAAGGATATTCACATTCAATTTATGCTTTTATTAAAGGCATGATTCCTATAGGAAGAAAACTTAAAATTATTGACAATCAAAATATAGAAGTTGTTTCTTTTAACTAATGGAGGTATCATTTGTCAACAGATGAGAGACTTTTAATGGACGAGAATGAATTTATACAAATTAAAGATTTAAATAGGGTAAATGATATAAAAAATAGTGATTTACTTTTATTAGATGATGGTGTTGCAAGTTGTAATGCAATTACTTATGAAAACTTCCTTCAAAAGACTAAAGATAAAACGTTTAAAGGAGAAGGATTATCTTACTTTAAGGAAGTAATTAAAGACACTATTGCAACAGAACTTGCTGAGAATAGTGAATTTACAGATAAACTTTACTCTAAACTACTAAGCAAACTTATGAATAATGACTCAAGTTATAAGAGTAATTTATCTAGCTATATCAGAAGTGAGCTTACAAGTAATATGAGTTCTTATTCGCATTTCTCTAGTTCAGACAAATTTGTTACTATATCAACTTATAATTCATTACAAAAAACTACAATACCTGAATATTTATGTGGCATTCCTTCAAGTTTTAGCTCATCAAGAACATCAACTACAAGTACGCGCATTTATGAATCTTCTCTTAGAGATAGGGCTTATAAACTTAATATGACACAAAACACATCAAGTCAAGATGTTACACTTGTTTTTTATAAATTTGAAGATGGTAAACCCATTTATCTAGATGTTTATGTTGATATTGAAATCAATAGTTATCATGATGTTACAAAAAGAGTATATCTTCAATACACTGATGAATCAAGTAGATCAATTGTATATGAGAGAATAGGAAAAAATCTAAGATTAAATGATTATTCTCCTCTATTTAGAGGGTGGTATATGCAAAAACGTTCATATACAGGTGGTACAGTCCCCTCTTTAGTAAAACTGTAATTTTACTTTACAAAATATAAAAAAATATTAGTTTTTGGTACTTTTTGTAATATACTTTATTTATCTTTTTTATGTGAGGTTACAAGGTTAATGGATCATTTCACTTTAACTAAATTGTCTGAAATATCAGAACTTTTAATTAATATCAATGAAATTAAATTAATTGTCATTGCCACTTTTATTTTAGGTATAGGACTTATCTTTAAACCGGTAATTAAAGATATCATAAGTTTATTAGCAACTAAATTTAAAAGAAAACATAAAGGAAAGGATTAATCAATGACTCTTGACATTAGTTCATTAAATACTGCTTTAAATGCAATAGAAACATTATTTAGTACACTGTCTAATTTTGAAGATGGCTCTTTTAACGTGAATGCTCATAAAATATTTATGCTACTTAATGAAGTTTACACAGAATACAGAATTATTTTCACTAAAAACATGGAAAGATTAGAGAATGCATTAACGCCCCAAATCCAAGAAGCATTAACTCCTATTAATAACAAAATACAAGAATTTATAGAAAAGGTTAATAATAATCCTGAAAACATGAGATTGCCAAAATGGGAAGGAATAAAAGAATCATATTCAAAGGAGTTATAAATTGAATTTAACTACTGCAAAATTAAGTATAGATATACTAAACAAATTTACAGAACTGCTAAAGCAAGACTCAAATACCAACACACAAAAATACATTAATATCTTTAGCAGAGTAGTAAATTACTTTTATTCTATGTACAGGGATAATTTAATTAAAAGGGAACAAGCTGAAAGCACGAAAATACTATCACAATTTGATGACATCTTAAGAATTAATTTAGAGATAATAGATAGTTCTAATGAACATTTAAGTAAAGAGAATACAAAACGCATTGCTTCACTACGTTTAAAGAGAAATAAGCTTATGCATGCTTATATTAATAAGCTTAAAGAAGAGGACAGAAATAATGAATAGACTATTTAAAGTTGTTTTCATTTGTGCTATTACTCTAATTATGAATTGCACAACCATTGCTTCCTTAACTAAAGAACCAACTATGCCAGATGATTCTAATTTAGAATCAATAAGTAAATACGAATCTGAACTCTCAAAATACGTACTTTATTTACAAGGATTTTTAGTTGATGCTAAGAAAAAGGTAAAGAATGAAGATTTTCCCAAATTTACTTTTTTTGATGCAAGCAAATTAAAATCAGAACATACAATCAAAGCATTAAACTTTAATATCTCTCTACTGCAAGAATATATATCTCAAACAAAACATATTGCTGAAGATGTATATAAAAGATATACAAAATTAAAGTAATTTTAATGAGTAAGCCCCAATAGGGGCTTACCTTTTATGCAGATCTAAACAAACAATCAAATTCCTTATCAGTAGATAAATGCCCAAATAATTTTAGTGGACTATTTCCAAGCTTATCTAAATCAAAAGCTAAAAATACATCAAACTTTTCTATCTTTTCTGGGTCTCTACTACTCTTACTAAAATACTCTTTTATCAAATTACACCAATACTGTATACTCTTTAATGTTTTATTTTTATTAAAGTATTCAAGTATACTTGAATCATCTCCAACCTGAATAGATTTAAGATATGAATTTATCTCTTCTAAACTGTTAAATGGTTTATTAAGAACAAATTTATGCATATTACGTGCTGCTATGAGTAGATTTCTATAATACTTAAATTTATTTGTCTCTACATTGATCTTAGATTTAGATTGGTCAGTATGAACAGTGTTTTTATCCTCTACATTATTTCCTGATATATTTACTTGTGTATTCCCATCATTGTTTTTGGCAATAGCTTTAACTCTCTCTCTATTATTTTCTAGCTCGGGTAATAATGAACTAGCATCAGTGTCAACTTCACTCTCTATTGATAGGTATCCTACAAGAGCATATCTTTTATGATATGTTATGCATGAACCTACAAGTTGCGATAAAGTATTTTGATTCTTTGCCCCTAGAGAAGAAAATTCTTCTGTGTAAATTGGAGTATCAAATGACTCACAGTAGCCACTACTTGGACTGTAAAATGTTGTTGTAATAACATTAATTGTATTATTTCCCACAACTTTAAATGTTGGACATTGCAGGAAATCAATATCTAAATTGTTACTCTTTATAACATTCTTTATCTCTCTGATTATCTCATTGAAATTTTGATATTTATACCCATATCCATTAAGA
Organism: Borrelia puertoricensis; assembly: GCF_023035875.1. Classification (NCBI taxonomy): domain Bacteria; kingdom Pseudomonadati; phylum Spirochaetota; class Spirochaetia; order Spirochaetales; family Borreliaceae; genus Borrelia; species Borrelia puertoricensis. The sequence goes on along the minus strand of NZ_CP075381.1, from coordinate 3,074 downwards.
TTCTTAGCAACACCACTTAAATTCATACGTAGACTGTATAGAGATTTTAGAAAGTTTACCCTTGCTTGATTCTCATCAGTTACTAAAGCTTGATTATTTACTCTTATATCTGTTACTTTTATCTTTTGTTTACCCAGTTTCTTAACTGATCTGCGCATTTTGGTTTTTGTATTTTTAACTTTATTTTTTGTCATATTTAATCTCCTATTAAGTTTTATAAATAAAATATTATATCAAATATAACTTTTTGTCAACTTTTCACATCAATACAAAAACTTAATTCTTCATTAGAGACTCTTTAAAAGAGCACCTAATGAAGAATTAAAATCTACAATGGTGAAAACTTAATAGGATGTGTGAAAAAACACATACTATGCATATATATATATACCAAATGTAAGATAAAATCAACTATTCGAAATAATAAATGTTATATCATTATTCAATGATGTCATTTTTTAAATTGCTTTAAAAGCTCTTCAAGAAAATCCTTTCGATTTATAAAAAGTTCATCTAATAAAAAACTCGTAAACTTGGCATTGCTTTTATAAAAATCATAACTACTTTGATTCTTAAGTTGAAATCTGAGTGGCTTTATTAAATTTTCTTTCGAACGCTTTTTACTTATATCTATCTCCCTGATCTTTCTATAAGCTTCTTTAAATCCAAGTTGTTTAATTTCTTCTATGTCTAACTCACCTATTAACACTCTTTTATAAAGTCTTAAATATAAAAATGCTTGACTTCTTGCTATAACAAATTCTGATAAAAAATCTACAAATCTTTTGTAACCATCAATTCGATAAAGTTTCTTATCTCTTATATTATACAAAATTTCCATAATCTCAATTTTATTATTTATTTCACTTACAGTAATTCTTCTTAATCGATTTTTATAACTTTCATATTCTGATTCAGCATTTTCACTATTTAATGGAAAATGATCAAGCCCAACACTTCGATCATTTAAAATTATTTCTTTTTTGTTTTTTTTAGACATTTTTTACTCCTTTATTTTTTTTATTTTTCAAATATTATAAAAGTTACGCCGGCGTAACTTTTATAATATCTTCTCTAAAACTTCTTTAGCTTCTTTATAATATGCCTCCTCATTATTAGGTTCATTTAACTCATTAATCAAAACTTTAATGCTATTAGCACTATGAATTTTTCCTTTAATAAACAACCCATACTTTTTGAATAACAATTTCTCTATGTCTTTGAAAGTATTTCTATTTTTAACAAACTGACTTTCTATTATAGAAACCTCAATTTTTTTCTTCCTAAACATATTAAATTCTTCTATTGTATTCATTAACATAGGAAACGCTTCAACAGACCATCTTTCTAATTGAACAGGAATTATAACTTTTTCTGTAACATTTAAGGCATTGTATAATAAAAAATTTAAACCAGGGGATGTATCGATTATCACGTAATCAAAATCATTAATAGGTAAAATTTTATCCAAGCAGTTTTCCAACAGCTGTTCTTTATATCTCTCATCTTCTTGTTCAAATTTGTACAAAATTGGATGAGAAGCTATAATATAAATACTGTCATTTATCTCATTAATATACTTGTTCAAATTAGGGTTGTTATGGGCCTTAAGCATGTAATATACATTAAGACCTTTAATTCTTTTTATATGCCTTATAAAATAACTGGTTAAACTATTTTGTGGATCTAAATCAATTAGCAATACTTTTTTATTCATATCTTTCATAATATAACTAAAAATAATTGTCAACACACTTTTTCCAACACCACCCTTAATACTTGCAATTGTGATTATTTCTGGTTTTTTTCTATCCATTTAGTTATAAGACCTCCTTCCGGTAATTTTTTACCATAAAATTCATATACTTCTTTTTCTAAATTCCCTATTATATCAGTCAACTTTTTACAATATGTTGTTTTCAACTTTTCACTTTTAAGTAAATAATAAATTCCTTGAATATAACAAAAGATACTACCTTTTTTAAATCTAAACTCCATATAGTATGCCTTTGAAAAACTATATGCTTTAACTGTTCCATCTTTTTCATATCTTGTTACAATATTTCTTATAGGTTTTCTGTAACCATAGTAAATACCAAAAAACTTGTCATTATTTTTTAAAGCAAATAAACTAAATCGATATTTTTTATCTCGATGCCAACTTCTTAAAATAATAAAAAAACTATCGGGTTTTTCTTCACTAATTCCAAATGTGTAAAAATCCAGTACAATTTTCGTATGATATATGGTTCTATCACCTTTTTTATCTATTAGAACAAAGAAATTACTCTTTTTTTGTTTCGATTCGATTTTTAATTCTCTTTTCTCCGGTAATTTCAATGAATCTTTCATGTTTTTTCCTTTAAAGTTTAGTTTTGGTTTTTTAATCCTCATTGAGAGATTTTTTCAATCTTTAAGGCCTCTAACCATGTTTTTGTTCTTATCAAGCTGCCTTCATATCTTTTTTTATTTGTATTTTCTTCTATTTTGTCTAAATATCTCATTGTTTTCCATTTAGACACATTCTTTATCAGATAATTTGTATTGTTTATTATCTTACTTTTATTTTCTTTTTCTATCTTTTCTTTATTATTTATATATTTGTTATTAGTTATATAATGACTGACATTTTTAGTTGCATTTTTAGATTTAAAAATTTTAAACTTCCTATTTTTGAAAGATTTTTTTTGTGTTTCTTTTGTAAATATGAATACTTTATTAGCATCATGTTCGGTGATTTCTTGTTGAGCTTTAAGCAGTCTTTTTAAATTATTAATGCTGTATTTAGTTATTGTATATCTTATGTATGAGCCATTTCCTTCACCTAGTCTTAATAAAGTTTTTTTAATAATGCCTTTATTGCATAGGAATGCCAAATCTTTTCTTAAAGTTCTAAGTGTAATTTGTTTAAGACCATCTTTAGATAGAAAAATGTTTAATGTATTTAGAATGAATGTTTGATTATACTTGATTGTCTTACTTTGAAAGTATCTAAGTATTGATAGTATTTTGTAATATCTATTGTGATAATCCTTTAATGGTTTTATGGAAAGGGGTTTTTTTTTGGTATTCAT
>NZ_CP075380.1 GCF_023035875.1 Borrelia puertoricensis | reverse complement strand
TTGTTTTCTCCTTTATGGATATTTATAACATCCATAATAACGCAATAATTACTAGAAAGTAAACTGTTATTTACATAAAAATAATTTTTATGTAAATTTAACAAAAAAATATATCAAAAGTTTTGACAAAAACATTTTTTTTTTGTTATATTATTTTATATAGCCATAAAGGAGTAGTTATGAATACAAATGTAACAAAAATAAATGAACAAAGATCAAAGGAAGAGATGCAACAATTTGGTTTGTACAGGCAGATGGTATTTAAGGGTTTTGAATCTTTTGCATATCAAAGTCAAGAAAATCTTAAAGGTAAACAAAAACAGTTAAGTAAAATAAGTAGAGTTGGACGTAAATTACCAAAAATTGGTAAGAATGAGTGTTTTAAGTTTAATAGTAAGGTTGACTTTAGTATACAAAGAAGAGCTTTACACAGGGTAGGAGCTAGTGAAGTTGGAAGCATGTTTATTGGTGCTGATGCTTTAGAAAAATTAATGCTAGAGAGAATACTTAAAGCTATAGGAAGGGAAATGCCTTTTGAAGAAAATTTGAGTATGAGAAAGGGAAAGGCTTTAGAGAATTTAATAATTGACGAATTTGTAAAAACCTATGATAAGAATATTCATATATTACATAAAAATAAATATTCAAACGGTATTGATAAATATAATTACTTTAAAAAAGTTGGTAAGAGTGATTGTTTAGTTGGTGCTACAATTGATGCTTGGTTTGTTAACGGGGAAGGTGATGCTGAACTTTTAGAGACAAAATGCAGCGATTCATTTCAAATACAATGCGGCGCTTCTGAATATAATAGAATTGGTAATTTTCTAGATAATAAATATTTCTTTAAGTATTACGTACAAGTGCAGATTCAACTCTTATGTACAGGATTAAAAAAAGGAAACTTATTCTTTTTATTTGGTGGAGATACTACAAACTGTGTTATTGAAAGAGACGATGCATTTATAGCAAAGATTATGTTTTATATGGTGGCTTTTAATGTTGAGATTAACAACGCTCTTAAGTATATGAGAAGCTATAATGATATTGAGAGTGCAAGTAATGAAGAGTTGGTTGAGAGAATAAAATCATTTTTAAATAAAAGTGAATTTTATAATACCTTGGCACAATTAGACTTTAGACAAGAATTTCTTAAGTTTGTTAAGTTGACAAATCTAGAAGTTGAGAATGAGCTTGGTTTAAAAAATGATATTTTTATTTTAAATAAAATGGTTGAGCATATCAGTAAAGTTGAGGCTGAGAAAGCAAAAGAAGCTGAGGAGATTACCAAAGTAGTTAAATTAAAAGTAAAAGAAAAAATTCAAGATATGATGAGGACTTATTCAATTATTGATAATATCTATTATAATTTTGAAGGAATTTTATTCTCGTTAAACATGAGAAAAAGAGCCATTAAAGATAGGTTTAAGGTGTTTAGTGATAGTTATACACAAGTGAATGGGCTTTCTAATTTTAGTAGTAATTCAAATGAATGGTCTACACCTATTTTAAAAGCTGTTTAAGGGTACCTTTATGAGATTTATGTTTATGGTTTTATTTGTAGTAATTACTTACAAGGTTTTAAGATTTTTATGTAAGTTTGGTGTGAGAAGTATAAAGAATCTCATTCAAGCTTATTATGCAAGAAGAGAATTTTTAGAAAATCTTGAGAGACTTGATTGTGATTTAAGACGTATGGAACTTTTAAGTAGGCTTCATGATGAGGAGAGTTCTGGTGTTTGATATTAACTCGTTAAGTATGTCTGGTCGTTTAACAAGAAACTGTGAGGTTATTTATACTAGTAATAGTTTTCCTATATTAAAATTTACACTAGCTAATAATAGAGGTGTAAAGAAGAATAACTGTGTGACAAGACAGGCTCAATTTTTTGACTGTGTGATTTTTGGAGCTAGAGCTGAGAGTCTTGCTGCTTTACTTAAACGAGGGGTTCAAGTTGTACTTAGTGGAGCCCTATCTTATTCAAGTTGGAATGATAAGCGTACAGGTGAGGGTAAGAGTAAATACAGTATTTTGGTAAATGATATTTGCGTCTTAAACTCATCAATTAAAACACAAGATGTTAATGAGAGTAAGCTTGAAGATGAGTTTTATGAGGATATTCCTTTTTAGTATCTATATTTAAGTTAAGGGAAGTAGGGGTGGTGGTTTAAAAAATAAAGATTGTAAGTGAGATTATATATGAAAATAACGCAAAATAATCCAAATTTAGTCTCAGAAGTACGTCAGTGGGGATGTTACTTTTTAGCTCTTCATTATTACGTATCAGTTTTTAAAAAGTTGCAGTTTAGTGTTCTTGATATAAATAGGAATTATCATAACTTTGTTAAGTCAGGGTGTATGAGAAGTAATTGTTATATTCTAAATCCATGCGCTGTACTGAGACGGTTTGATATCAGTGCAAGTGTGAGGTGGGAGGGCCCTGCTTACAGATGTTTAGATGGAGAATTTGAGATAAGTGAAGTTAAAATAAAAAATACACCAGGATATCATTTTATAGCAACTAATTTGTCTTCTGTACTTTATGATTCACTCTCTCTTAGAGAGCGAGGAAGGGAGTATAATGTTACGTCTAAACGTGTGTTTAGAAAAATATAAATCTCTATTTATAAAAAAAAGAGACTCTCCGGTCTCTTTTTTTTAATGGTAAAAGGTTAATATAAAAATTTTATAAATAAGCTGTATTTATTATACATAATATTTTGTAAAAAAATAGATATTTAGCAAAATTTATTTCAAGCTAGTTTTGATATCTTTGTAAGCCTGTATTTTACTTGCACTTGAGAGACCATAAACATTATCAATCTCAGAAGTAGATGAATATTTCATAAGTTCTTTAATTTCAAATGAATTATATCCTCTAGACTTTAGTGATGCTATAAATATATTACGAAGTATATGCAAAGATTTGCGATGTTTAAATCCTCCCTTAATGAGTAATTCCTTAAACCTAGTTGCGATCTCACTTATGTTAATTTTATTGTCACGAAATTTAAGTTTACTTTTTTGAAATAGATATGTACGTCTTGTGTTTTTTCCTTTAGATAAAAAGTAGTTTTGATGGGCTTGCATTATAGATTTAAATTCAGATTTACTAATGACTACTTCTCTAATACAGATATTGCTACGCTTTTTAGCTACATTAACGCGAATAGAATAAAATACTTCACCATTACTACACGTCTCTTTATATATGTCAGTAAGTTTTACATTTTGCATCTCAACACCCCTACAACCAGTAATTGAGAGTAAGTGTACAAACCATCCAGATATTGGGTCTTGTTCTTTAAATCTCTCTATAGCGCGTTTTACAAGTCTAATTGTCCTGTCATTTAGATAAAATCTTAAAGGGGGGGATAATTTTTTAGTATGTCTAGTTTTGCTTTGACTTTTAATTAAAGTTAATTCTTCACTTAAGCGTTCATTTTGCATTTCTAATTCTTTAATTTTTAAGTTAAGATTGTAGTTAATTAAATGTTTTCCTTTCATGTAATTTCAAAGTTAACTAAACATATTAAAAATAGATAAAATTAGTTATAAAAATATTAGCAAATACTTACACGTAGAGTCAATTTTTAAAGGTCTACATTGCATGGAAAATATGGTGTGTAGAATACTTGTAGTTTAGAGAAAAGTTGTTTTAAGGAGAAGCAGCACAAAATATCTATAATACTTCTTGCTATCTTTAACAAATACTTCTAGTTTTACTTTCCATATCCTTTATTTGCCTACTTAGTATCTTTCAACTTTGCAATGATGGGTTTTTTAGTACAAAATTTAAATTCTCTATTTCTGTTAACTTAAAGTTTACTTTTATAGTTACTCTTACCATTTTTATAACGAGTTTAATTTATTTTCTATTACACATCTTTATCTAGAATTTTTGTTGTCTTGTTCTTTTAAATATTCTTTTTTAAATCCCCATTTCTTAACTTTCATCTTTAGTTATTAGAGGCGTATTTAACCACCTGCTCCTGCTCCATTACAATTGCTTGCTGCTTGATCTTTAAATTTGTCTAAGTTTTCACCGCCATTAAGAGCACCCTTTACGACCTCTTTAAAAGTTTTTTTTTGCTCGCTAGCATCATCACCTGTGCATTTTGCAAGTTCACTTTGGATATGATCAAGGGCTTCCTTTATTTTAGATTCATCAGCACTTAAGATTTTATTTAAAATAGAATCATCACCTAAAGCATCTTTTAAGAAATCTAAGCCTTGCTTTTGAGTATCATTTAGCTTTTCTCTTAATGCGTCCTCAGGTGTTTTTTGTACTTCTTCTTGTTCTTCCAAATTTCTTTTAACTCTACTTTTGGGTGTAGCATTTCCATGCTCATATTCACAACTACTAATTAGTAGTGCCAACACCAAAATAAAATTAATTTTATTCATATAAATCCCCCTATCTTTTTGTTTTAAAAATATATCTCTATTTATCTTCTTAATGTACATGTACGTATAAGTATTAATTGTTTTTGTAAAATTTGTTGTTTTGTTATAATTTTTATGTTAAATATATTTTTGTTAACCTATTAGTTAACTTATATTAAAAGGTATGAGTAGGGTAAAGAAATCGTTTGATGATTATGTTGTGTATTTTAGAGAAGGGAAGCTTAATGACGCGAGGATAGCAAAAGAGCTTGGAGTTAGTCGTGTTAATGTAGGAAAGATGAGACGCAAATGGGAAGAGATTAAAGATGCCCCTGAGTATATTAATGGTGCTGTTAAGCTTACTATTTGTGAAGATACTTTAAATAAAATCTTATTTCATGCATCACAAAGTACAGCCCAAGCACGTGATCTTAAAAGTCAGTTTAGTATGGCTAAAAGTATGTTGGGACTAGAATTTATAAATTCATTTAGTCGTTATTTAGAGTTAGAACTTAAAACTCATAATTACAAAATAGAAGAACTCGAGTCTCAAATTAGCAATATTTACAAGAAGACTTTAAGTAAAAAAGTTGCACATTCAGAAGAAGAGGGTCGTGAGCTTGAAGAGTTAAAACTTAAACTCGATGAGCTTAAAAGGGATCTCGAACTTAAGAAGATGTCACTATGTTACAAGACAATGCTAAAGCTTAAAGCTACTGATACAGATGTGCGCTCTAAATTACAAATTTAAAGGATATGGTAATGGATATATATAAGCTGCCTATATTTAAAGAAATGCAGCGAGAGTACAAGCGTGATTTTGGTATTGATATAATGGATTTTATTAAGCCTAAAGCATTGGAGGTTGATTTTAAAGGGTTTGAGCAGAGACACTTAACTAAAAAGCAACTTGAAGTAATACGTAATATCGAGAAGAATAAACAAAGTAAAATTATCCTCTCAGGTGGGATTGCTAGCGGTAAGACGTTTCTAGCATGTTATTTATATCTAAAGATGCTCATTAAGAATAGACATCTTTACAGGCAAGATACTAATAATTTTATAATAGGAAATTCACAAAAATCATTAAAGATTAATGTTTTAGGGCAGTTTGAAAAGATTGCTAGTATGCTTAAGATACCCTTTAAGCCAAAATTTTCTAATACATCATATTTTGAAATAGACTCACTAAAAGTTAATCTGTATGGTGGTGATAAGGTGAGTGATTTTGAGCGGTTTAGAGGGTCTAATTCGGCGCTTATTTACGTTAATGAAGCAACTACGCTGCATAAAGAAACATTAATAGAATGTTTAAAAAGGCTTAGAGTAGGAATGCAGGCAATTATATTTGATACCAATCCAGATAATCCTGAACATTTCTTTAAGCTTGATTATATTGATAATACAAAAATTTACTCTACATATAACTTTACAACATATGATAATGAATTAATTGCTAGAGAATTTATTAAAACCCAAGAAGAGATTTACAGGGACATTCCAACATATAAAGCAAAGGTTCTACTTGGAGAATGGGTCCCGTCCTGTGATGCGATATTTACTAATGTTAATCTTACAAGTAAGCATGAATTTAAAAGTCCTATAGCATATTTAGATCCTGCATATAGTATAGGAGGCGATAATACAGCCCTTTGTGTTTTGGAGAGAGTAGATCAAAGTTATTATGCATTTATTTTTCAAGAAAAGTTACCAGTAGGTGATCCTAAAATGTTAAATACAATTAAAACTATACTTACAAATCTTAATGTACACAAACTATATGTTGAAGATAGGGATAACGTTTCTGGGCATGGGAATGTGACTAAAACGTTTCTTAAACTTAGGGCGGGTATGAGTCATAATTTTAAAATTGCTCCAATTAAACCTATAAGTAATAAATTTACTAGAATTGCTACATTAATAGAGCCATTTGCAACATCTAAACTTAGTATTATGGATTATTCAAGTAAGTCAGCTGTATCTGATATTTATAAGTACAAAGGAGATGGTAAGAGTGATGATGATTCATTAGATAGCCTATCAGCATCATATATGTTATTGACTCTAAGCATGCGTACCCTCAGAGCACATTTTACTAAAATAAGGTTCCTATAACAGTTAAAATATTATATAATAATTACATAAGGAGTGTTTTTATGGGACTTGCTCAACGAGTTATTACACAGCAAATGGTTATAGCTGAACTTACTAAAGCCGGTATTAAGAGAGATATTGCTATTGATCTGTCTTATAGGTATTATCGTAATGAGCTTACGCACAAAGATATTGAATTCTTAAAAGAAAACTTTGATATAAAATTGAAACACTTAGAAGATGGGATTAGTAGTGTTAAGGATGAGCTTAATACCAAAATAGATACTAAATTTAATGAACTCGATAAAAAAATAGACACCGTTGAGAGTAACTTTAACCTTAAGCTTGAAAAAGTTGAAGCTCTCTTACAATCTGAGATTCAAAGGGTTGAGACAACTTTAAAATCTGATATTAAGGACCTTGATAATAAGATAGATACTAAATTCAATGAACTTGATAATAAGATAGAGAAATCTACATTAGAATTTAAAAACACATCTAAACTCCATAATTGGATGTTTGGTACTATCATAACTCTTACTTTAGGTATTTTATTAGCATTATTATTGAAATAATTTTAATTAAATAAAAAATAAATTTAAGATTTTTACCATTTTTAAGTTCCCCCCCAATTAGTACAGATACATAAAAATGTAGATATTTTATCGTATATGTATTTGTTTCTTTTATTTTGACAAAAACTATTATTTTTGCATACAATCTATATGCAAACTGAAAATAAAGGAACAAATTTGTATTATTTTGATGAAATAAAGAAACGATCAAATAAGATCTGTCCTTTGGAATTATATAAATATTCGCTTGTTTTTAGGAACTATATAGAGAATCCTGCTGAGGATGCACTGAAGAATGGTATTCATCTTGAAAGTTTAGATAATATTAGTGAATCTGAGATAGCAAGACTTAAAAGAGAGCTTAAAGATGCTCTTTTAAATCTTATAATTAGTTATAGATTTAATGGTGCAGGATATATTTTAGTTCTAACTCGTGATGAACTGACAGAATTAGAAGAAGAAGTAAATTCTGAATTGCCCATTGGATTTAAATATCTAGATTTCAATTTAGTTAAAGACCCGGGCATTTATGACCAGTATATTACTTACACAGTAAAAGAAGGAAATACTTCTTACTCTTTAGTTAAGATACATAAGAGTAGGGTAATAATTTTTGATAATTATGATTATATCTTAAAACGTTACATACCATGTTATAGTGAAAGTTTTTTACTTAATATTTATCTACTTGAGAAAATTTATACACAGATAGATAAGAGAATAGAGACACATAATTTTCTTTTTTATAAAGATGAAGCATTAGTTGGACTTCAAGATGCACTATCAAATGCAACTGCATCATTAAACAGCTTAACACATAGAAATAATAGTAATAATGGATTATTTGCAGGTCTATTTCAAAGACAAAGACAGGATAATAACAGCATATCTGATCTTAAGAGTATTAATGATAGTCTCTCAAGAGAAATAGAGAGATTAAAGTCAAGTTTAAATAATGAAGGAATATTTTACACTTCAACAACAGATGCATCATTAGAGGTAATTAAGTATGATCTTACGTATTTAAAAGAGGCATTGGCATTAGTAAAAGCTAAGATAGGAGCAGATACAAAAGAGCCACTAACTCGAAGTTTTAATGAACAGACTAAAGGTTTGGGAAATGATGGGAAGGGAGATAGATCCAATTATTATGATTTTCTTAAAGGAATACAAGAAGCAGTAGAGATTGCTGTCAATATTAAACTATCTAGGTATTTTGGTTTAGAGATGAAATTTAATTCTCTTGTTATGCTTAGTGAAGAAGAGAGAGTAGATAAAGATCTCAAATTAATAGAATTTTTCGGTAAATATAGTGAACTTATAAATAAAAATATTTTAAGCAAAGATGAGATATCAAAGCTAAAAGAAAAATTATTTTCAATTTAGGTTAAGGAGTTTTCATGGAAAAAGAGTCAGATGTAAATACAGAAGAAGTAGTAATACAGACTAATGATAATAGCTCTTCTGATAAGTTTAAACGTATAAGTCAAGAAGAGTTTGAAGAGTATATGCAGCTTAAAGAAAAGGTAACTCGAGAAGATGAAAGGGTTAATAAATTAAGTATAAATGACCGAATTGCACGTGAACTTGCAAATGCAGAAGATAGAGAGCGAGTAGAGAAACAGTTACTCTTAGAAGCTGAAAAGATAAATGAAATTGATCAATTAGCTAAAGCACATTTAAGCAAGCATTTTGATAAAGATACTCTTCTTTCTAAGGGTTATTCACTGAAAGAAATAATGCAAGCACAAAGAAGAGAGTTAGTGAGAAAATTTGTTCCTAAAGAACAAATAAAAGCTATTTCCAAGCTAGATAATTTTGAACATTTAGATGGAGAGATATTAGAACAACTTGTATTTTTAGCAAAAGTGAATATAAGCATGAGAAAACGTGCTGCAAGTAATATTGACTCTAAGCATGGTGATATTATCTCTAAAATAGAGAATAGAATATCATTATTAGATTCAGGGTTTTCACCAGTTAACTTTGATGAATTTAATATTTCTGTTGCCAATGCTTATAAAGATAGAATACATGAGTTTTATAACCTTAAAGAGAAAAAAACAGCTTAAGGAGATATATGCATGTCAGAGACTATAACAAAACTTAAAGAAGAATATGATAAAAAGGTAAAAGAGATACAAGACCTAATGAAAAATCCTATTAGTGATGCAGGGGTTTTTAGTAATAAGGTTGATTTTAGGGATAAAAATTTACACTTTGCCAACCAAGGTGGGACTGTAACTAGTAGTAAAGACAAGTTAGAAAATTATCCTGTCAAAGGTTATCCATACAAAAGAGGAGTAAAACTGGTTGTAGAAAATCCAAGTACTTCTAATAACAATCCACACTATGAACCTCATGTGGAAGTAGGTGGTGAGAATGATCTATATGGAATATGCAGTGATATAGATGAGTTTACTGGCATAGCAACAGTAATACCTATTACAAATAATTTTCAAGGGTATTTAGTAGCCAAACAAAGTAGTGGTATAAAAAGAAAAGATAAGCTTAAATTTGATGCAAATGGAGAGCTTGAAAAAAGTAGTTCAAGTTACAGCAAAATTAATGCTATAGCATTGTCAGATGTAATAGAATTTGGTACTGATAAAAAACTTTGTATGGTACATGTTTCTGTTTATGGAAATAAAGCTAAACCAAGTTAATTAGTTAAAGGAGGTTAAAGATGTCAGAATTATATGATCAAAATTATTATGCAAAAGAAATAGCAAATATTTTCTCAGAAATTAAATTACCAGTATTTTATAACTGGTTTTCAAAAGAACAAATTGAAGATGTTGATTTAAAGATGGGATATTTAAAAACAATAAAGTGGGATGCATTTCTTAATGCTAATCCTACAACATTAGTAAATGAAGTTAATACTATTGCAACCATTGGATTTCGTTCAGAGTCAGTGAGACTTAATTATTTAAAGTTACAATATAAATTTAGACACTTAAAACAAACTTCTGAAAAATTTTATAAAGGTAATGATTATGCTGGAGATGTAAATAATAATTTACTTCCATTTGGGGAGGCATATAAACTTGCAACAAATGAAATAATAAAACTAATAAATCATTTTGTATTAACAGGTACTGTGTCAATCCAAAAAGATGGAAAGAATCAAAAACGAATGTTACCTAATATGTTTGGACTACTTAATATGCCAGATCAAGTAAAAGAAGAAGTTGAACAAACTAATAAAGAAAAAATGGATAAAATATTTGAAAGTATCGAAAAGGGTCTTGCAAAATTAGAGCTAGGAGATGAATTCTCAACTCCTATGATGGTATTAGTTGATCCATTAACTAGTTTAAAGTTAGTTAAACCATATTCAATAACAAATTCTTCTTCATCTTCTGCTACGTATTCATCAAATGATTTTTGGGAGGACTTCCTTATTAAGACAATAAAAGCTGTTAATAATAGAAGAGAAGTCTATATTGAAACAAGTAATTTACTTCAAAATCAAATACTCATTTATCCATTAAATGCTGAACTAATTAAGTTCAAACCAAGTAAATATATGCTACCAATGCCAAATGAGCAAGTGGATAGAGATTCAACTGATATTGCACATTCATATCTTGATTTTGTACTTGGTGGACTCTTAGCAACAGAGAAAACAATTTTACGAGTTGATATTAAACAATCTTAAAGGTTAACCTGGTAATGCAACAGAGAACAGCTCAACAAGAGATAGAGAGACAAGAAGAAGAATTATTTATAAGCAGGCTTCACTCTAATATTATTTCCCTTTTGGGAATAAGCATAGAAGAATTTTCTATTCAAAGCTTTATGATGCAAATTAATCTCTTAGAGTCAATATTATTAGCTAATGGAATACAGTCAGAGAAGCTTACTTATAATGATATCTTCTTGCTTACTTACTATCATATTGGATGTGAACTGAGGAAAAAGGGGATTGTCCGTGAACTTGAATTTGAGAGAATAAAGAGAGAAAAATTCAATGAACTGGAAATTGACTATCACCCTATATCTGATACTAGTCAATCTGACAGTTGTAATAAAAACTTCTGTTTACGATTTGATGCGTATCTAGATAAAGTTAAAAGAGATACTACGTCTCCTTCCTGTATAGGAGTTGTGTAATGAATAATCTTAGAGATAGGTTATCACAAATGTCACAACGTATGATATTTACATACAAAGCCCCTGATCCTTTACGTTTATATAAATTTGAAACTATTACACTTGATGATAATTCTTATCAGAGGGTATTTAATAAAGAAGACTACTTAGAATTGACAGGCATTATTATAGATATAAGTCCCCAAGAATTAAGGATGATTTATGACTCAAATTTATTTGACTTACAAGGACTCTCTAAACTTTATACAAGTGATGATATTATCTTCAATCTTCAAGATAGAATTTCTATAGGTGATAATTATTACGAAATAGTAAGTATTGACTCTTCTATTGGTTACCAAACACTAATATTAAAGGATATTGTATGGAAATAGAGTTAGAGGTTGGTTGGTTTGGGGGCAGAGCTAATGTTGCACGCATGCATGAGATTGGCGCTAATAATTTACCAGTACGTAAACATTTAAGTGAAGTTGCTGCTAGTTGTGAGTTTAGAGAATATATCAGTAATGATTATATAAAAAATGAATTTAAACGTGATCCCAGATCTGGAATGAGTGCCATTGGAGAAGCATTTATAACTTATTATCAAAATTATGTATTGTCAAATAAAATCAAGCCTGAACTTAGTCCAAATACAATTAAGCAAAAACGAAAAAAAAGGTAGTGGTAATCCAGAAATTACTCTTGTTGATACTTCACGAATGCTAAATGAGATTAGTTATAAGGTGAATTGAGTGCTTATTGGGTTAGAGGTTATACTTATGCATATAATTAAAATACTAAATGACTTTAAAGAATATGCTCATGCTAAAAGTGAAAACATATGTAAGGTTATTAATACATATAATCATCCATATCTACTCTCTAATATAACTACGAGCGAACCTAATATTATTGCATTTAAATTTACATCTGAAGATGGCTTACTTGCTCACAACTCTCATTATGGTACTTTTTATGATAATATTTGTGAGTTTAATATTAACTTCCAAATATTTATTATCTCTCTTGTAATAAATTCAAATGACTATGATGCTTACAATAGAATGTTGACTTTATATAGTTTGCTTAAAGAATTTTTACATAACAGAGTAAATAAATACACAGTTAAGGACGCTCATGAACCTGACTACATAAAACATCTCAATATCTATATACGTCCAACATCTAATATGCAAAATACAGGTCTCATTACTTTGGGAACAAAATGTAGTAACACTGCTTATAGCTCATCAACTAATTTTAAAGCTGGAATCCAAATATTTGAAAGGAAGGAGTAATACTTTGCCACAAGATACAATTAGTGTAAATCTAATTAATAATAAAGTACATAACACAACAATAAACTATTATTCTCCGTTACTAGTTTATAAAACATTAAAAATTAATGTGAATAAAGATAGTGCAAATTATAAAGTCTTAAATCTTACAATAAATAACTATGAAAAGCAAATAGAAGCATTAGAAAAAGAAAATGGAAATGGACAAGATGAATTTACTAAAGAAAAAGAACTATTAAAGAATGCTATGTCTGATTTCTTTAACTCTCCCAGTGTAGCATTAAAATCTGCTATGCTCTTTATTTATAAAGATAAACCTGAGACTATTAAAACTTATCTTAAAACACACAGACACTCATTTGTTGTTCTAATTAATACTTATGATAAAGATAATAATGGTGATGATGGGCTAGTTGTATACAAAGATGATTACTTGAAATTCAAGATGCCAGATACTTTCTTTATTTTCTCTACTAAAGAGAGTGAAATAAAAGAAATATTTAAAGATAAAAGCTACCTAGAGAAAACAAATAATATAGCTATTTATAGTAATAAGCGAGATAATCTACATCTTAAATTTATAAGTCGATATTTATATGAAGCTTGTATGTTTCACAGTGTAAATCCATATGGCATGAATCTTGCTGCAAGACCACTTGTTGATGATGAAGTAATAACTAAACTTAGAGGTGCAAATATTAATTTCTATGCTTATCTTAACGAAACAGGTCTTGAGAGAGTATCAGCATTTAAAGAAGGAGTTGATCTTGCGGGCAATCCTATTGACCAGTTATTTACTTATCAATATATAAAACAAGAAGCAATAATTGAACTTATTAGAGTTTGGAATATTAATAATAGACAAAATAGTAAATTATCTAGGTTGCAATTATCTGGAGCTAAAGATAATGCATATACATCAGCAATTGAATGCTTACTAAAGAGATATATAGAGAGAGGACTTATTGTAAGCTACTCAAACTTAAATATTATCTTATCACCATCACCACAACTTAAATTAGAACTAACTATTGATATTACTTATAACTACAGTATCAACTCTCTCTCTTTCATTATTACAACCAAAGATATAACTGATTACTTAAATAAACTCGAAAATTAAGGAGGAGATATGGGATTATATGATTTAAAGGAAGTTTATCTCTCTATCTCGGGAAGACAAATTAATAGTGGAAAATTAGAACTTACAAGTGAACCTACAACTAGAGCAGTAATTAGTAATGAAGATAGAGGAATGCCTGTTATCAGTCTTCGAGATCCCAAAACCATTACTTATATATTTAGTATTGAAGTAACACTTGGTAGTCATGATTACATATTACTAACTCAAATCTCTGATGACCAATTTTACAACATGAATGTAAGTAAAGAAGATAAAATGATGGATTTGGTATTTAATGATAGGATAACAACAAAAATAATCAGTAACTGTGCTGTATTTACTGAAGAACCATCAAGAAGTTACTCAGCAGAAGCAGAAAAAGTTACTTTTGAAATTAGAGCTATCAATTGCCAAAAAATAACACCTAAAAATTAAAAGACACACAATGATTACAAGATATAAAATGAACATATTAAGCAAAGACAAAACTTATGAATACCAAATAAAAGTATTACCTGTTTATACGTGGGACTCTATACTAGGATTTAATCAAGAAGAAGCTATAAATAAACTTAATGATGTTAAGTATTTGAAAGAAATAACTAATTTAATGATCAAACCCGGGTTTTTAGATGAGTTTTACGTAATACTGGATTACAATAGAGAATTCATAAGTTATTATAAAGATTATCTTATTGCTATTCTTTATTCTATAGAATTTAATACATTTCATTTAGACTCAGAATTTAAAAAACCAGCCCTCCTTTTTCTTAAAGAATATGAGAATAATGTTGGTGATTTTGTTACTTTTGATTACATTACCGATGAATTTAATTATGAATGTGTAATTTCAAAACTTAAATCAAAGGCTAATAATGAAACATATAGATAAATTTGTTGAGAGTATTAATGCTACTCGTACTCGTTACTTTGCTTTAATTGACGATATAAAAAGACATAAATATTGGCTACCAATAATTACTGGTATCTGTTCATACAGAGAAATTAAATGTATGACATACGATGAATTTATTGAAGTAAGCAAAATTGCTGAAGCTAAGATAGAGAAGGAAATACTTGAACTGATTTTATCTAAATAAGGACACTTATGGATAATAAATTTACCATTAAATTTAAAGGTATACTCGATCATGCATCAACGAAAAAAACATTAGAGAGAGACATATCAAAATTAGAAGAGAACTTAAAACCCAAACTTTCTTCTCTCAAAAGTACTAAAGATATAATTAAAGCTAATTTAAAAGATAAAAATGCAGAACTTGCAAAACAAAATAAATATGAACGTTTAAGAGAGCGAGTAGAGAAATTTAGACTTACTGAGACTAAAAAGCTAATGAAGCAAGGACACAGCTTCGAAAAAGCTAAACGAGAAGCTTTTAAACGATCTACTATGTCTACTAAAGACTTACGTAATTTAGAATTTAAATCACTTAAAGAAAACTCTAAAATGCAACAAAATTTAATAAAAAAAAACAATTTGACTTCTAAAGTCATAATAGGAAGTGCAATTGGTAATATAATAGCTAGTTCCATTAAAGGTGCTTCCTCTAATATGTTTGCATTTGCAAAATCATCAGTAAAAGATGCTGCAGAAAGAAAACGAATAGGTATCCTAAACTCTAGAATTTTTAACTCAACTGAAAAAGGTAAGCTACTAAGTACTATATCAAGAATTAAAACATTTGAAAGGGGAAGAGAGAAGGAAGAGTTCTTAAATAAAGCTGCTGTTATTAAAAGAACTCTTAAGAATGCTGGACTAGAGAATGAAACTAATTTACTTAAAGCAGTAGAACTTGCAGCTAAACTTAAGGCTAGTGGACTCTCATCAAGTGATGATGCTATCTCTTCAGTTGTTGATTTACTTCGTGGAGAAGGTGGTTCAATCTTTAATTTAATGAGTCAATTTGATAAATTTGGTAACAAGTATCTTGAACATGCTGAGCGTAAATGGCAACAGGACTCTTTTCACGATATGGGTTCAAGAATAACTAAACTTGATGACGTGCTAAGTGATTTCAACGAATTAAATCTCACAAATACTACAAGCTCTTATGACTCTGCAACAAGTAGTATGGATAAGATAGATGAAGAATTAAAAAAACTAACTGCTTCCACATTAACACCTTTAATGGATTTTTCCGCTAAAGCACTTAAAAAGATCAATGAATTTAACTTTCATAAAGATATCGTTGATCCTATAATAAACGGAATTAAAAGCATTTTTAGTTTAGATAGACTTATTGCAAGACTTAAATCAATATTGCCCTTATGGATGGGAGGAGATAGTGGTGAGAGCTTATCAAAAATTACTCATGAAGATAAATCTATTACTACTCCTCCCAGTGGTACTTAAAATAGGGAGACATTTATGCAACCTATGGAAATATTTCAAATTATTAAAGATACTGTAACACAAATATTTGCTTTATTTGGCACAGATAATTTTATTGTTCTCTTCCCAAGACCTGATCTTAAGGGACTTGGGTATTTGCCCCAATTATTCTTTATTAAACCTAAATTTGAACTTATAACTCGTACTTATAACACCACATGTTCCAAACGTCCTGTAATTAATTACTACTTAAGGAAAGCTGAATATGTAAGTTATAACCCTGTACTTACAGGAGAAGTTATTGCTTTAAATGGTGGTGTACTTACAAGTCTTTATAAGAATATGTTAGCTCCACTGAAATTAACTCCTTTTGGTAACTCACTACTTGAATTTGATAGTAATTTAGTTAAAGAACAACTGGCTGGTAGACTTCAAGCACAAGTTCCCTTTACTGCTTATAGTCCAACTTTTGGCATTAAAGAATTAGTTGTAATTACTTCCCTAACATTTAAAGATGTGCCTTTCATAGATGAAGTTGAGCTTAATCTTAACATGGAAGTTATTAAAACTTTTGCTTTAGAAAAATACAAAGGATAAGCTTGTGATATTACTTAAATATGATTTTAAGATTGAATTTTACTCTACTATTAGCTCAAATAAAAATATTACTGGTGATGCAACACCAGAACACTCTCCTAAAATCATTATCAACACACAACATGGCATTTATGTTGATATCTCAATATCTAATGTCTATTCAAGTTACAATTTTGTAAGGGCAAAACAAGCCAAACTTGTTCTTTGGAATTTACACCTCGATTTCAACAATCACATACATGAAGGAGATATTGTAAAGATATACTATAAAAAATTTGCTCATGAAGACTCATTTACATTCATTATGGCAGGTTATCTGGGAGTCCCAATGAGCAGTGACTATCCTAGTGGTGATTTTAGCATAGAGCTTGAACTTCATTTAGCATCAAAGAGTAATTTCTTTAACCGAGAACTTGAAACAAAACAATTTAAAGGAATGACGGTTGAAGACGCTATAAACTTTGCCTTTCCGGGTAGAAATATAATCAATATGAGCACTAATGACAGACTTAAAATCATAGAAGAGCATATTTATGCTAGAACTCCAAAAGAATTTATAGAAAAATTATCTAAAAAATATATACAAAATGTTATTGCTGATGTTGGTAATGGAGTTGATTTGGTTGAATGTAATTTTATATTCACAAATCATCAATTAACCGGTCCTGATGCTCATTATGAGTCACTTGAAGATTATGGTCTTGAATTTATCCCAAAGCAAGAAATTACTATAGGCACTACTCTTAATATAAGACTTATATATTGGAGAGCAAAGCTTACTTATACTCATAAATTAAAAGTTGGTGACAGAGTATCATTTAGAGATTCTTTGGGGAATATAATAAAGAGCACCATTTGTGAAACTAATGCTTCTCTTAGCAATTCTGGTGAATGTTCACTTAACTTAAAGCTTTATGATGACATTAATCATCTAAAAATGAAATAAAGGAGAGGATATGAACTTTAATTATGAAATTTATAGAATGAATCAGAGCATGTCTGGTTCTGCTTTAACTCAAGAAGAGAGCAAAGAATGGATAGCTAACAATATATGCATATCAAAAATAGGAATTATAAAATCATTTAACAGCGATACTCAAGAAGGCGTTGTAGAAATTGAAGAATATAAAGGACTTGAGATTCACACTCGTAATATATCGAATATCAATCTAAGTCTTCACAAAGATGACAAAGTAGTACTTCTTCAATCAAGTATTAATCTATTTAATACAGATGACAATATATATTTTGATAAACATCATTTTTATATATTAAGTGCAATTGACCCTAAGTATCTTAAAATATATGCTAAACATAAGTTGGATATACGTAATGAGATAACTAGTCTTAAAGACATCTTAGAGGCAATTGTCAGTGCGATTAATAACTTAAGAATTATAGGAAATTCAAGCATTGATTACTCTTCTCTCTCTTACTATACATCAAAAATAAATAGCAAAATTAATAATTTATTTAATTAGTTTTTTGATATTTTTGTTATACATTTCCTTTAAGTTAAAGGTTAAAGATTGATTTACATAGGTTAGTATGGATTTAAAGGTTGATTTGCAGTTTAATTTAGTATCAGGCTCAGACTTACAGATTGCTGATGGAATAGAAGAGCAAAAACAAAGATTATTTATTTTCCTTAAAACCCCTAAAGGAAGTCTTGCTCTAAATCCAACATGGGGATTTGATTATACACATATCCTTAAATTATGTAAGCTTGGCACTCTAGAGCAAATTAAATATTATCTCTACTCTGTTGCCCAAGAACTGGAAATTGATCTTACTGGAGTTAACATTAATATAAACTCAAAACTGCTGCAAATTACTCTCTATTTTCCTGGTGATTCTTTTCAAATGGAGATTTGCATATGAGTATTACTTTTGATAATAATTTCGGCATTCTAAAACAAAATATCTCACAAATAATTAACACAAAGAGAGAATATTTAAAACAAACACATGGTATTGTGATAAAAGATGACCCATCATCCATTTACAACATCATAGCTGCTTCTCTTGCTACAGTTGAGGAACAAATAATTAATGAACTTAACCTTTTTATGGATAAACTTAAACCACAAGGTGAGTATTGGAAGGCTATAGAGTCTCATATAAGTGTTAAAAGCACCACTCATGAAGCATTAAGAAATGCATACTGAACTTACCAGATGTAAAATACGTTAACATTGTAAGCACAGCAGGAAAAGCTAATATTTATCTTATTGTTAATGATACCATCTTAAACGACTCTAAGAACACAATTAAAGATTCTACATTCAAAGCAAACCTTTGGGAAGTACTTTATAGCACTATTCCTAGTGGAACTATCTTAGAAGGTGATATTGATATTGATGGAATAAATAGCCACAATCAAGTTAAATCTTATAAAGTTTCTCTAGGAAAGACTAAATATATCTATCTTAAAGTAAAATACAAACTGGACCTTAAAAACTTCATTTATCTCAATATCGACATGCAAATAAGAGAAATATACAGGAGAATTATCAATAATAATTACTCTGACATGGGAATTAGTTTTGAATATCAAGATTTTACTGCTCCGGTTAATGAGATAAAAGGCATTCAAGGACTTAAAATTAACGCCTGCATTAAAGACAATCCTGAGACAAGTATAAGTAACATTAGCACAAGTGATTTTAAAGAGAATCAAGATATTGAAATCAGTCCATCAGAAATACTTAACTTCAGTCTCACTGAGAGACTACTTATTGATATTCAAACTTAAGGAGATATATTGAGCATACCAGGTTTTCTTCATAAAACACAAATAGAAAAATTTATACGTTCAGAATTAGATTATGCAAATAAAATACTTGCTGAAATTAAGAGCTTAAATTCTAATTTCTCTGGTATTATTGCTAGTAACTATCTATCTTCTCATTTTATTGCTGTCTGGTTATCAAACGTATTTAAAACTTTTCACTACAAAAGTCGCCCATTAAAAGAGCTTGCAAGCAATATTGACAGCGTCATTTTTGCTTTAAGACATATTGGTACTGATGAGTCATTTATTAGATTATTTAAAGCTTTTCTTAATGTTGATATTGAAATTACAACACCAGAAGCTGGGGTTATTAGTATTAAATTACTTGGAAGTATAAAAACTAATTTCATATCATATATTACTCCTAGTACTGCTGTTGGAGTAAAACCCAAACGTATACGCTTACGTCAATCAAAACAAGGATACGAAGATAAATATAAAATACTAGCATTCAATTTCATTCCTAAAGGATATTCACATTCAATATATGCTTTTATTAAAGGCATGATTCCTATAGGAAGAAAACTTAAAATTATTGACAATCAAAATATAGAAGTTGTTTCTTTTAACTAATGGAGGTATCATTTGTCAACAGATGAGAGACTTTTAATGGACGAGAATGAATTTATACAAATTAAAGATTTAAATAGGGTAAATGATATAAAAAATAGTGATTTACTTTTATTAGATGATGGTGTTGCAAGTTGTAATGCAATTACTTATGAAAACTTCCTTCAAAAGACTAAAGATAAAACGTTTAAAGGAGAAGGATTATCTTACTTTAAGGAAGTAATTAAAGACACTATTGCAACAGAACTTGCTGAGAATAGTGAATTTACAGATAAACTTTACTCTAAACTACTAAGCAAACTTATGAATAATGACTCAAGTTATAAGAGTAATTTATCTAGTTCTATCAGAAGTGATCTTACAAGTAATATGAGTTCTTATTCGCATTTCTCTAGTTCAGACAAATTTGTTACTATATCAACTTATAATTCATTACAAAAAACTACAATACCAGAATATTTAACAGGCATTCCTTCAAGTTTTAGTTTATCAAGAGAGAGAAGCTCTAGTTCTTATATTTATGAATCCTCTCTTAGAAGTAAGTCTTACTTACTAGATATGACATCTGAGTATAGCAACGAAGATGTTAAACTTATATTTTATAAAAGTGATGACGATAAGCCTATTTATTTAGATATATATCTTGACGTAACAATTAATGCTGGTGGTAGCAAACATACAAAAAAAGTATCTGTTAAATATTCTGATGAATCACAAACATCAATAATATACTATAATAGTGCCAAGAATGCTTACATAGACACTGTAGTACCATTATTTAGAGGATGGTACATACAAAAATATAGATATCTAAGCGGAAATCGTGTTCCGGTTTTAGTAAAACTGTAATTTTACTTTGTAAAACTTAATAAATTATTAGTTTTTGGTACTTTTTGTAATATACTTTATTTATCTTTTTTATGTGAGGTTACAAGGTTAATGGATCATTTCACTTTAACTAAATTGTCTGAAATATCAGAACTTTTAATTAATATCAATGAAATTAAATTAATTGTCATTGCCACTTTTATTTTAGGTATAGGACTTATCTTTAAACCGGTAATTAAAGATATCATAAGTTTATTAGCAACTAAATTTAAAAGAAAACATAAAGGAAAGGATTAATCAATGACACTTGACATCAGTTCATTAAATACTGCTTTAAATGCAATAGAAACATTATTTAGTACACTGTCTAATTTTGAAGATGGCTCTTTTAACGTGAATGCTCATAAAATATTTATGCTACTTAATGAAGCTTACACAGAATACAGAATTATTTTCACTAAAAACATGGAAAGATTAGAGAATGCATTAACGCCCCAAATCCAAGAAGCATTAACTCCTATTAATAACAAAATACAAGAATTTATAGAAAAGGTTAATAATAATCCTGAAAACATGAGATTGCCAAAATGGGAAGGAACAAAAGAATCATATTCAAAGGAGTTATAAATTGAATTTAACTACTGCAAAATTAAGTATAGATATACTAAACAAATTTACAGAACTGCTAAAGCAAGACTCAAATACCAACACACAAAAATACATTAATATCTTTAGCAGAGTAATAAATTACTTTTATTCTATGTACAGGGATAATTTAATTAAAAGGGAACAAGCTGAAAGCATGAAAATACTCTCACAATTTGATGACATCTTAAGAATTAATTTAGAGATAATAGATAGCTCTAATGAACATTTAAGTAAAGAGAATACAAAACGCATTGCTTCACTACGTTTAAAGAGAAATAAGTTTATGCATGCTTATATTAATAAGCTTAAAGAAGAGGACAGAAATAATGAATAGACTATTTAAAGTTATTTTCATTTGTGCTATTACTCTAATTATGAATTGCACAACCATTACTTCCTTAACTAAAGAACCAACTATGCCAGATGATTCTAATTTAGAATCAATAAGTAAATACGAATCTGAACTCTCAAAATACGTACTTTATTTACAAGGATTTTTAGTTGATGCTAAGAAAAAGACAAAGAATGAAGATTTTCCCAAATTTACTTTTTTTGATGCAAGCAAATTAAAATCAGAACATACAATAAAAACATTAAATTTTAATATCTCCCTACTGCAAGAATATATCTCTCAAATAAAACCTATTGCTGAAGATATATATAAAAGATATACGAAATTAAAATAATTTTAATGAGTAAGCCCCTATTGGGGCTTTTTTCTTTATATATTACAATATTCTTGATAACTTCATTTAGGAGAGGAATTAAATGCACAAAAAATATGTATTTAATATTATATTACAATTACAAAAAACACTATTTATACTTCTTACTTTTTGTAATTGTGATTTGGATATACACACAAACAAATTAATCAACACTGATTTAAAAAAGTTGAAATCATTAACTAACTTAGACAATAAAAAAAAACAATCTTTGGATTTCCTTACAACTACACTTAAAGATCAAAATAGTTTAAATAATGCAAAAAAAGAAATAGAAAGTGAGCTTTATAAACGGCTTATCAAAACTGACATCAATTATGACTATCAATATAATGAAAAAAAATTATCAAAATTCTTTAATGAACTTGATGAAGAAAAAATCCAAGAATTACTAGATAGAATATCCACAATGCAAAATCTAATTAACACCAGCACCCACCCACTCTTCTCATATAAAAAAGAAGGCAAAGATGATGATAATCTAACAACAGAACAAAAAAAAGTCAAAGCATTAAATGTTATGAAAAACAAAATATGCGTTGCATTTTATATATATGGCAATAACGGTTTTTCAACACACGATACCTTTGTGTATATGATGGTATTTTTGAATCCCATACATCCTACATATCACAAACTATGTGATGAAATAGATGAGTTAAAATTGGTTGCATAAAATAACAAACTCCCAAAAGGGGTTTGTTATTTCTTTGATTTATGCAGATCTAAATAAACAATCAAATTCCTTATCAGTAGATAAATGCCCAAATAATTTCAGTGGACTATTACCAAGCTTATCTAAATCAAAAGCTAAAAATACATCAAACTTTTCTATCTTTTCTGGGTCTCTACTACTCTTACTAAAATACTCTTTTATCAAATTACACCAATACTGTATACTCTTTAATGTTTTATTTTTATTAAAGTATTCAAGTATACTTGAATCATCTCCAACTTGAATAGATTTAAGATATGAATTTATCTCTTCTAAACTGTTAAATGGTTTATTAAGAACAAATTTATGCATATTACGTGCTGCTATGAGTAGATTTCTATAATACTTAAATTTATTTGTCTCTACATTATTTCCTGATATATTTACTTGTGTATTTCCATCATTGTTTTTGGCAATAACTTTAACTCTATCTCTATTATTTTCTAGCTCGGGTAATGATGAACTAGCATCAGTGTCAACTTCACTCTCTATTGATAGGTATCCTACAAGAGCATATCTTTTATGATATGTTATACATGAACCTACAAGTTGAGATAAAGTATTTTGATTCTTTGCCCCTAGAGAAGAAAATTCTTCTGTGTAAATTGGAGTATCAAATGACTCACAGTAACCACTACTTGGACTGTAAAATGTTGTTGTAATAACATTAATTGTATTATTTCCCACAACTTTAAATGTTGGACATTGCAGGAAATCAATATCTAAATTGTTACTCTTTATAACATTCTTTATCTCTCTGATTATCTCATTGAAATTTTGATATTTATACCCATATCCATTAAGATTCTTAGCAACACCACTTAAATTCATACGTAGACTGTATAGAGATTTTAGAAAGTTTACCCTTGCTTGATTCTCATCAGTTACTAAAGCTTGATTATTTACTCTTATATCTGTTACTTTTCCCTTTTGTTTCCCCAGTTTCTTAACTGCTCTGCGCATTCTAGTTCTTGTATGTTGATTTTTTGTTATTTTATTTGCATTCATTTAATACTCCTTTATGGTTATAAAAACAAATATATAACAAAAACTATAAAAACAAATATTTTTATTAAAAATAGCATAAATTTCCGTATAGAATGACAAAGTAGTAAATTGATGAGTTATTACATAAATAATTAGATCTTTATTAGCAACTTTTAAAAAAAACTACTAATAAAGATCTAAAATCTTCATAGACGATCCATAAAGGATGTGTCTAAATGAACACATACCATTGACAATAAAATACACCAAAATTAAAAGAATATCAACTATTGATTTCAGAAATTTACATTTTCTTTTAAATTTTACTAAAGAGCTTATTAACACTTTATAACTACTATATCATTTTCATCTAATAAAGAATCTACTTATCATAATAAAAACAATAGAAGTAATAATTAATCTTATTATTAAGACTAGTATCATATCTTATACCTTAAGTAAATTGTATTTTTAGATATGTCCTTCTACAAACCTTAATATTATGTTTATACACTTTATATGTTAAATCATTTATACATCATCTAACTCTTTTACTTCTCAAAATTTTTAAATTCATTTATAAACTCATCTAGCAAATCTTTTTTATAAGCAAACAATCTATCTAATATAAAGCCAGTGAGTTTAGCATTTTTCTTATAAAAATCATAACTATCTTGACTTTTAAGTTGAAAGCGTAGCGGTTTTATTGGATTTTGCTTTGATTTCTTTATTTTTGGACTTTCCTTAGTTTGTATATAATTAAGAGCATCATGGATGCCATTTTCAATAATATACTGTTCTTCAACTAATCCTTCTTCCATAGCATTTGCTATTTTCAAATAAACATATACTTGACTTTTTGCAAGTCTATAACTTTTTATAAATCCATCAAAACTCTTATATCCATCTAATTTATAATATTCGTTATCTTTTATTTCTTTTAAAATCCTAATGCTATCTATTTTGTGAAAAATTTCCTTTCTAAAATTAGCTTTTAATCTTTCTTTTAAAGAATTATAATACAAGATTTTTTCTTCATTAGTAGAAAATAATTTTTTCTCATCAGGATCCTCCTCATCTACTAAAACTCTTTTATTTAGTTCGATTTTCATATAAGCTCCTCCATTAATACAAAATAAAATATAATCGTCCGGATTCCGGACGATTATATTTTATTCATTTATTTGTTTTAAAAGTTTTGATAATGCATCTTCATATTCCTTAATATAATCCTTATCTAAATCAAAGTCTTCATTTTGTGCAATCTTCTTATTTAAATCTTCTCTTTCATGAATAAATCCTAAAAATCCCTTTTTTGATTGAACATATTTCAATAACTGTTTATGTGTATTATTTTTCTTAAATCTTGTCACAAGGATAAAAATTGGAAGTTTCATCCTTAACTTTTTCATATAAAATTCTAATAAATCAAGACTTTCAACTGACCATTTTTCTGCTGTCATTGGAACTATCACATAATTGCTGGATAGCAATGCATTAGCCAATGTAAACTCTAAACTAGGATTTGTATCAATTATTATGTAATCATAATCTGCCTTTAAAAAAAGTAAATTATCCTTTAATCTCAACTCCTTAAGAGGTATAGATTCGCTAGCGAATTTGTGCAAACTTAAATAACTAGGGATTAAATCCAAATTATTTTTAAGATTCACAATAGAGTCATCAATATTCAATCTTTCTTTCAAAACTCTATATATATTTTTATTTACAAGACTAATCTTTTTACTTATAAATTCTTTATAAAAATAACTAGTTGTTGATGCTTGTGTGTCAATGTCAATTAATAATACTTTATATTTCTTTGCTAATAAAATTGCAAATATTATACTGGTTGTACTTTTTCCAACACCACCTTTAATTGATGCTACTGTTATTATTTTAGGTTTTTTTCTATCCATCTAATTATGTTTCCTTTACCTGGTAATGCTTTGTTGTAAAATTCATACACTTCCCTTTCAAGTTTCATTACTATTGCAAGTAATGTTTTATAATATGATGTATCTATTTTTTCTCGTTTAACTAGAGAAGAAATTCCTTTAATATAACAAAAAATACTTCCCTTTTTGAATCTAAACTCCATGTAATAGACCTTTGAAAAGGTAGATGTTTTGAGTTCTCCATTATCTTCATATCTCCTCATTATATTTTTTATTGGTTTTCTATATCCATAATATATACCTAAGAATTTATCATCTCCTTTTGTAGAAAATAAGTGAAATATACATTTTTTTTCGTTAAAAAGTTCTTTCAAAATAATAAAAAATCTATTGTTTTTATTTTTATCTATTCCAAATATATAGAAATCTTTAGTGATTTTTGTATGATATAGTGTTTTGTCATTTTTTTTTTCTATTTTAATAAAAATAGAGCTTTTCTTTGTTGACATTTTTGATATGTTTATCATAGTTTTATTTTTTAAACCTCATTTTAATTATCAAAAATTATTTTATAAGTTCTTTGGTTTTTAGGTTTCCTAACCATTTTTTTGTTCTTATTGCACTGTCTTCATATCTTTTTTTGTTTGCATTTGCTTCTATTTTGTCTAAATATCTCATTGTTTTCCATTTAGACACATTCCTTATTAGATAATCTGTATTGTTTATTATCTTACTTTTACTTTCTTTTTCTATTTTTTCTTTATTATTTATATGTTTGTTATTAGTTATATTATGACTGACATTTTTAGTTGCATTTTTAGATTTAAAAATTTTAAACCTCCTATTTTTGAAATATTTTTTTTGTGTTTCTTTTGTAAATATGAATACTTTATTAGCATCATGTTCGGTGATTTCTTGTTGAGCTTTAAGCAATCTTTTTAAGTTCTTAACACTGTATTTAGTTACTGTATATCTTATGTATGTTCCGTTTCCCTCACCTAGTCTTAATAAAGTTTTTTTAATAATGCCTTTATTGCATAGAAATGCTAAATCTTTTCTTAAAGTTCTAAGTGTAATCTGTTTGAGACCGTCTTTAAATAGAAAAATATTTAATGCGTTTAGAATGAATGTTTGATTGTAATTTATTGTTTTATTCTGAAAGTATTTAAGTATTGATAGTATTTTATAATATCTATTGTGATAGTCCTTTAATGGTTTTGTATGGGCCTTAACCTCGAGGCTTGCATTTTTCAT